>NZ_JBLLVA010000030.1:0-48308 GCF_047739745.1 Borborobacter xinjiangensis
CTCCGTCGATGAACCGGCTAGCCTGCTCCGGCTGCAAAGTCGCACTTCGACGAGAACTCACACGCCGATGCTGGGCGGCAGCAACATCTATTCGTCGCCTTCTGGCAAGCCCTTGGCGATAAATGTGGACTACGGTCCTGAATATATCGATTCAACCCCCGCCACTGCGACGAGCTGTGGCGGGAGTCTATGTCCGATGGCTAAACCGGCGGGGCAGGTTCATCCTTCATGAACTGTGTAAGGACGTTTTTGGTCATCCTGGAGACATTGTTCTCGTAATTGTTCCAGGACAGGCTACCCAGCCAAGATATCGACGAAGTGCTGAACATACCCCCTCCATTGGCGGTTGAGAAATAGGTTATGTCTGCTCTTACGAACGGATGTTCGCCGCCATTCATACCCGGATGCGGGAAAGACTTGTCATCGGGAATGACGGTATAGACGACGCTGTGCTCGACCGAACTCGCTAGCAGGAGCGTATTTGGCGGCGTACCAAGGGACAAATCATAGCGATCCAGTTCGTATCCACCGGCGCCTCCGCCCACAAGACCGCCATCCCCGATCCTTTCATCAGGATCGATCCCATCCATGATCCAAGCAGCGCGTTTGTCCTGACTATCAGGCATCTGAACGAAGTAGCCTGAATGATCGAACCCAAAGCTGCTCATCCCGGTACCCCAGATTTTCTGGGTTGCCCGGGCGCGCCCGCGGAACCGGCCGCCGCGCCTGCCATTCGTGCTGTAGTGATATTCACCTGGGCGGGCTTCCCAAGCCGTCACGCCGAGTTCCTTGCGAACCTCCATGACCCAAGGCTTCTCCGGATGGATCGAGACGATCCAATACATCCCGTTTGCCGCGAGATACATTCCTCGACCTCCGTCGGCGAGATAGTCTTCCCAGGCATCCGCATTGGCCCAGGTTTGGTATTCTGGATGGGAGCCGGTAAGCACCACCTTGTAGCGGCGAAGCAGATCCACACCTTGCTCATGAAGGTCGTGCTCCGTCGCAACGTCGTATTCGAAGCCGTTATGATTGAGCCAGTCGATCAAGTGCAGGTCAGCGGGAAGCTCCCACAGAGAGCCAAACCCCTGACGATGCTTGGGACGAAGGTTCAATATTGGACGGCGCCAAGACGTGTACTGGACCCCGCGTCCGTCGATATGACCATCATATGTCGAGAGCCCATAATATTCGAGATTTCGATGAAGCTCGACGTCATTTTCATTGAGAACGGGTGTGTGTCCGGCGACTGCCTGACCAATATCCGCTTTGTGCATGATCTGTTCGTTGGCATAGGCCAAGTAGCTGAGTGTACTAGCAAGCACGAGGATTCTGGCGGTGGCCGTTCCGCGCGGGGGGAGGACGAAGAATGGTATATAGTCTTCTGTATCCCCGAAACGGATTCGGACTGCGTAGAAGTCGCTTTTCAAGCCTTCCGGAATTGTAAACTCAAAATCCTTATCCCATCGACAGTCATCCAGACAGTCCTCATGAAACCAGAGTGCGCCATACTGTTCCGGACGGTGTATGAAGTTTTCTTCATGTCCGTCCCAGTTCCAGCCTGTCGATCCGCGATCCGGTTGATTGACACATCGGCCGTGATGGCCATTGCCGGAAACATCGACGACATGATCGGTCGGAATTCCATTCGGTCCGATTCCCGCGGCAAAGTCCCAGTGTGCCAGACGGGCCATCGGTTCGAATACCTTCCCCTGCGATAGTCTCTGTGCGTCATCGTCGCGAAGCGCGCGCCCGTACATCTTTGGTGCATCGATCTTGCCGTTAAAGTTTGCGATGCACCAGGTCCGCCCGTTTCTGGCAGCCGCCTCTCCCAAGCCGGCGATCAGCAAGGACGTTCCGGAGTCGGACGGGGTTACATCGGCAGCAGCGGAAACGACCGTGTCGGAGTCGAGCGGCACCACAAGTCCAAACCGGCTGTTGGTCCTATTCACCACAGATTTCTGGTGAAGTATGATCACCTTTTCTACCGGATCGAAAACAGCCGTCACCGAGTACCATACTTCTTGGAACAAAGCGCGGTCACTGACGACCTGGCTGGTCGCCCCGCTGCCGTCGCCAACCGTGAACACAAGCCGACCTTTTTCGATCGTGAGACACCACCCGCATTGGCGCTCGTCATCCCATCGAGAGATAATTCCCTGACGGCCTCGTCCCGGCGTTGTGGGCCAAAGGAAGGTGTGCACAGAGAACGCGCCGCTCGGCTGAAGGGCTCCTTCGGAATCTGGGACCTCGACAAAACTGCCGAATTGGGTGCGTTGAAAACGAGCGGGATATCGCCCTTCTAAGGCAGATTTAACCGGCTCTTCCTTGTACCCCGGTCCCGCAGGGTTACTGTCTCCATGGATCAGCCGAACGAGTTCGGCATCATATGATCCCTCGGACTTGTCTGCGCTGACGTAAAAACGAATGGTTTCGCCTGTAGCAACACTGGGTCTGTCGCAATATCCGCGAATGCTGATATTCTTCATTGTTTTTCCTCCTCCCGGTACGGTTTATTTCAGTTCGTCGCGAATATCCTGGATGCGCTGCAAAAACACGGCGTGCATCGCCTCTTCTTCCGTGTCGAATTCACCATCAAGCAAGACTGGTAACTCTCCGAACTCACGCACTTCCGCGATCCGGTACGTGTTCCACTCTTTCTCTGCGTATATGTAATATTTTTCGAACGTTGGCTGCATTCGAAAGTAATTGTGCACACGTTGAAGTTGTGGGCTTGGGTGGTCTCTGTATCCGACTGGATTTTTCTTATGTTCTTCAATTATATCAGGATGAGTATTGATTATGTCAAATATTTCCTTGCGTCTTTTTTTGTCGAAGTAATCGTACCAGTCGCTGCTCTTATCTCGATAATTCGATGGGTCGAAAACGTAATTCTTTTCGGATTGAGACATTTACTCCTCCTCGGTTTGGCTTTTGGCTTTTGGGTTTTGGTGATGTGTTGACGGGTTGGCTGGCCGCAACTTAAACAAGGCTTTTACGGGTTGTTTTGGCGTCGATGTATGAAACTAAGTCGCTTAGCCTGATCAGGCCCGCGCTGGCCGCGAAGCAGGCTAATTCTATTCTGTTGTTTATTGAGGTTTTTTCGAATATATTTTCGAAGTGCCGTTCTATTGTTCTAGCTGATAGCTTGAGAACATTTGCGATCTGGCAACTCGTCAAACCCATGGCCGACAAGGAACAGACTTCAGCCTGCCTGACAGTCAGGCCGAAAGGCAGTTGGGAAGCCTTGCGGACCACAAGCCACCCTCGGTCGCATCTCTTGAATTGAACTTGATGAATATTTTCATCACAAATACACCAGCAAACCGAAGGCAAGCGTTGGCCGAGAACATCAAGACTATTCCCGTTTCCGCCTCTCTTGACGGCGAGACGAGCTAACTCGCCGAATCCATTCCAGTCGCACGATTTGTAGCCCGGAATATCATGGATGTTCCCGCTGAAGTCGACGAATAAGGGGAATTCATCGGGCTTCAAGTTGCGAAGCAGAGAGCGCGGCCCGTGCCATACATCGATCAGGGTCGCGAGGATCGGCGAAATGTCGTCGATGAGTTGCAGGATCTCAAGCGACGGCTGGTTGAAATTGTCTGTGCTAGTGTGAAGGTTTCCAACGTACCTGTTGCTGCGAGTCGTCAGATAACTTGTGGAGCCTCCCTTGTAACCTCCGGGGAGCCACCAATTTCGTGCAGATACGCTTTTTGAATAGTCGAACTCGGTAGTTTCCCAACTGAAGTATGATTTTCCGGTACGCACGATCCAGCGATAGGCAGGATCGATTGACATATAGGAATTGTCGAGATAGGCGACGATCTCCTCCGAGTACCCCGAAGAGACGGCTGAACGATGCTTCCGTGTCAGTGGGTCATAGACCGAAAGGGACATTGCTGCCCACGGAGCGAGAGAATGCAGTTCGTCCAGAATTAGCGACAGTGCCTGCTCGCGGGAAGGTTCCTCGGCTGCAATTGATATGATGTTGGAAAGAATGCGGCGCTGTAAAACAGTTGAATAGTGCGCGTTGTCGATCCCCATCGGTTGCTCCCAGATCGTTATTGATCAACTGCTCAGGTGGCCGCTGATCACAGCCTGCCATATGTTGAACGTTGTCGCGTGTGTAAATCCACCCACTGTCTGAAGCGTTTCGCACGATGAATCGATTGTGAAGTGGCGGCTGCGTTTGCTGCCGTTTCAACCTTCTGAACTGCGCCGGGATTGCCAACCCAGACATCGAGGCTGCCATTCCGGCAAAGAGCAACAAGGCGCAGGACCGGCAATTGATCCGTTGTGGTCAATCTAGGAAATCCGCCGCATTGCCTCGCGCCTCACCCAACCACGTATCGAGCCCGCACATGTCATCGCATGGTCGCTCTGGCGACGCGGCGGCCGCGCTGCCAGCTGGCGCCAGGCGCCGGCCCACCGCTCCTTCGGCCGACCACCGCATCGAGTATCCCGATGGCGGCGCCGACAGTAATGGCAATGTCCCCGATCTCTTCTTCCGCAAGGCTTTGCGCGTCGGGAACGTCGCGGCGCAGCCAGGTCGGTGCCGTAGCCATCGGCAGGACCGAAGGAGCCGGCGCTTTGCGCGATGGAATCGCGCTAAAAGCGCACAGCCTGTCGGCCACCGACAATGACCGATAATGCCGGCTTATCGCTCGTTTTGCTCTTTATAGAAGAAAGGGCCTCTCTCGCTCGTTTTTCACCGGCGGACAGCCTTCTTTATGCGTCAGATCGACGAGAATTCGCGTTCATCGAGCGGATCGGATACGCAGCCGTCGGCCGGGGATGGCCTCCCTCGTCGAGCAGAATGCCAAAATGCACTGCAATCCTCCCTGTGAACGAAATCACGCGCACGATTGTGAGCTTCCCAAGCAGAAATGGCCCCTTGGCTGCATCCTCACATTCGCGCGGGATGCAAACGCGTCACGCTTTGAACCGATCGTGGGCCGTCAGCCACACGGTCGGCGGCTCCGCCTCGTCCCAGCGATAGATCTCGGCGCGCAGATAACGGAGTTCGTCATCGTAAAGGTCTTCATCGACGTCGATCCACCAGGCCCTTGGCCGACCGTCGCTGCCGTCAGACCAGCGATAGCCCCTCGCCTTCAGGTGATCCTTCATATCGAACGGCGCGTTCTCGGCAAAAATGCGGATCCGGCACCGGGCGCTCGATTGCAGCAGCTGGGCAAAGGGAAGCGCACCGCCCTCGCCCACCGGCCGCGCCAACACTTCAAGCAGCGCATGGCAATCGTCGGCGGCGCGATGGCCCTCGTGGAACAGGCCGGACTGGCCAACGAGATAGCCGAGCTTGTTGCCCTCAAAACCCAGATCCGCCCATCGCACCTCGGTGACCGAGCAGGCCCACGCTTTGGCAACGAAGGCCGGCGAAAGCTTTTCGCAAAACGGCCGATCGAAGCCGGCATTGTGGGCAATGATCAGATCGGCCGGCTCGATCAGCGCCTCGAGAGCCGTAATATCGATTGCCTGCCCGGCGACCATCGCGTCGGTGATGCCGGTCAGCCGGGTAATTTCTGGGGGTATGGGCGCCGAGGGTTGGCGCAGACCACAGTAGACGCCGACCACGTCACCGATGTTGCCGCCATCGTCATAGGTGAAGGCGACCGCGCCGATTTCGATGACCTCGTCCCTTGCATAAGAAAGGCCTGTCGTCTCGGTATCGACCAAAATTGCCAGGTTGGGGTATCGGCTTTCGCTCCGCGCCATGATCGTTCGCGGCACCAGCTTGCGCAACACCCTGTACTCACCGCCCGCTTCCAAGCGTCGGGCTGCCTCTTCCGCGTTCCAGTTCGGAGAGACCAGGCCGCGTGGCGCCGCACGCGTCCTTGGCGCGGAGCGCGGAACTTGCCGATAGCCAGGGGCGTCATCGAACAGGTCAAACTGGGCGGCTGCCATCTTCATGCTGTCAGCCTCTTTCCACTCCGGCGTCCGGCTTTATTGGTCACAATTGCAAAACGCTAGCTGAGCACACGCAAACCGTGCTTTTGTACCACCGACAGCAGTTTCAGCGCCAACCCGCTCGGCCGTTTGGCGCCGGTCTCCCACTTCTGCACCGTCGATTCCGACGTGTTCAGATAGCGCGCGAACACCGGCTGGCTGACATGGTTCCTCTCGCGCAGCGCCTTGATGTCCGCCGCGTCGAACTCTGCCGGCATCGTCAGGCAGTTGTCGTCAAAACTGCGCATCGTCGTCTTGTCGATCGCCCCAACCTTGTAAAGCGCGCTGGCCGAGCTGTGGATCGCCTCGAAGGCGTCGGATTTGTATTTTCTAGCCTTGTTCATGGCATATCTCCAAAAAATCCCCGTCTGCGAGCAACGCGGCGATCTGCCGGTCCGTCAATCCGGCATAGGCTTTGGCCAGCTTGCGGAACGCGACGAGTTCATTGTCGTCGATGTTGGCCCTGTCCTGCTTGGCGAACAGATACTCATAGACCCAGAACTCACCTGACCTGGCCAGAATGATCGAGCGGTGCCGGTTGTCGTTCAACCGCTTCTTGAACACGCCACCACCGAGATCGTCCGCCTGCCCCTGCGCCACCTGCGCGATAGCCTTGCATAAGGCGGCGTCGCTGATGCGCGCCTTGCGTGCCGCCTTGGCAAACCAGGCCGTCTTGAATGCTCGTTCCTTCATGCTGTCATGTAGCACCACGTGCTATAGAAATCAACGTCAATGCGGGCGGTGACCCTGATTTCCGATGGCGATTCACATTCCGTGCGCGGTGTCATACACTGGGACGTCGGAAATCGCTTTCCGAGAGAATCTTGAGGCGACGGTCCCGCTCCTGTGATTATGAACCCGTTTGAAAATCCATCTGACACCGATGCTGGCGATCTGCCCGACATTGTTGATGTCGTGATGGAGATGGGTGTTGTGCAAACCAACACCCAGGCCCTCCACCATGGTTCCGCGCGTTCGTCGTTCGAAAAGCCAAATCATTGGCTTTCCGTCGGCGATGCCGGCAACTCCTCACACCCTCCCCTACCGGCGCATCTGGAAAAACTCGCGGGCCGCGCGCGCGATTACGTCGAGGCGGCGAGCTCGGCCAACACGCGCCGCGCCTATGCCTCGGACTGGAAGCATTTTGCCGGCTGGTGCCGCCGCCAAGGCTTTGAGGCGCTGCCGCCCGATCCGCAGACCGTCGGGCTCTACATCACCGCACTCGCGGCCGCGACCGGCAGAGACAAAAAGACGGTGTCCACCATCGAGCGGCGGCTTTCCTCGCTCTCCTGGAACTATACGCAGCGTGGCCAACCGCTTGACCGGAAAGATCGGCACATCGCCACCGTCATGGCCGGCATCCGCAACAAACACGCCTCCCCTCCCCGGCAGAAGGAAGCGATCCTGCCCGAGGATCTAATCGCCATGCTGGAAACGCTCGACCGCGGAACCTTACGCGGCATGCGCGACCGCGCCATGCTGCTGCTCGGCTTTGCCGGCGGGTTGCGCCGCTCCGAAATCACGGGCCTGGATTGCGGCCGCGACCAGACCGAGGATTCTTCGGGCTGGATCGAGATTTTGGAAAAAGGCATTCTGGTGACCTTGCGTGGCAAGACCGGCTGGCGCGAGGTCGAGATCGGCCGCGGCTCGGCCGACGCCACCTGCCCGGTTGTGGCGCTCGAAACCTGGCTGAAGTTCGCACGCATTGCCCACGGCCCGCTGTTTCGCCGCGTCACCGGGAAAGGCAAGGCCGTTGGCGTCGAGCGCCTCAACGACCAGGAGGTCGCGCGCCTGGTCAAGCGCTCAGCCCTGGCCGCCGGCGTGCGCGGCGATCTTTCCGAAGGCGAGCGGGCGCAAAAATTCTCCGGCCATTCCCTGCGGGCCGGACTGGCCTCCTCGGCCGAGGTCGACGAGCGCTATGTGCAAAAGCAGCTCGGCCATGCCTCCGCCGAAATGACCCGCAAATACCAGCGCCGAAGGGACCGCTTCCGCGTCAATCTTACAAAGGCGTCGGGGCTGTAGCGCGAGGCTGTCGTCCCGCGTCCATTCGACCCCCGTCTGTCGACGTCTCTATCGTGGGATGTCGAGCAGCAGAGGAACGAGATATGCAAGCGCATCGTCCGCGGCCACTCTGTTACGTGCCCTCAGATCAAAGTAGACGGCACAAAGTGCATTAGGAAATTCCTCTAAGACGATCTGATACTTCTCCCCTACCCACTGGAGGTAACCTGAGCTTTCCATGAAACTCAGCGCGTCGGCGACCTTGTCCATGTCGCGGCCCCCGCCCACAAGTTCGGTCCAATGATCTGCTATATCTGCGAGATCGCCACTAGAAAGTGGTTCATTCCTGCCACCAAACGTCCTGCAAAGAAGGTCGAGCGTCATGTAGTCGCTAAGCGTGGCAGTATCTGAAAAACATGCCCGTGCCGCACTGAGCACCGGGTCGTCGCGGCAAAGAAGGCGGGTGACAGCCGCCTGCAGTTCCCAATGGGAAAGATACGTGAAACCTCGAACCTGCTCCGGCTTCACGATCGTGAGGTCGGTGTAGTTCTTCATTTCCGAAGAGATCATCCGAATCTGTTTCCGATGTTCGTGGGCATCGGTGCAGAGAATCAGGAAATAGTGCTCGACACCGACATCCTGCTTCGCTTCGGTATATTGCGATTTCAGCGTCTTCATGAAGGTTTTGTCCTTCTTCGACACCCAGTCCTGAAATTCAGGGTAGCTCTTAATCTGGAGTCCAACCTTTGTGGCTCCGTCCTCGGAATCGTATTTCAGCAAGACGTCGGCACCGTTGTCGCGCATGCCCTAGATGTCGTGGCAGCCGGTACGATACGCCTTGTAGGATCGGAGAATCTCCATGCCGAGGGACTCAAACATCGGACATAAGTCCGCGTCATGCTTCATATTTTTGAACCAATCGGTATCAGCAATCGTCGAAGAGTTTTTCTGAAGAATTTCCGCCAATGTTTCCGCAGGCGATAATGCGTTGGTGATGAACATCAAAATACTCAGCTATTTGATCTTTGATCTGTCTACCGGGAACCCGCCAAAAAACCGGAAAAGAAATTCGTCGAATTCCAATGTATCGCTTACAATGAACTCCTGTAAAGCGCGCTAGCCGCACTGACTAAGTACTAGATACAGAAGGGAGCTCGGCCTCTACTCGAAGTCAAAAGACGTTCACAAACGATCGGTTATCCGTATCCTCTGTGTTTGGAATTCCATCGATTAACACACTCTCAGGCACTTCAAATGGCCGCTGACACACGAAATCGAGCATCCCGTCGACCACAGGGCCGCCGCCTGATCGGCTACGCACGCGTCTCCACGGACGAACAGGCGACAGAAGCGCAGGAGATGGAGTTGCGCGCGGCCGGCTGCGATCAGATCGTCCAGGAACATGGTTCAGGCACATCCCGCGCCCGCCCTGCGCTGTCTAAGCTTCTGCGTGACATCGGTGCCGGCGACACCCTTGTCGTCGTCCGGATCGACCGCCTGGCACGCTCCGTGAGCCATCTCCTCGAGGTGATCGAGGGGCTGACAGAGAAAGGCGTGCATTTCCGGTCGTTGCGCGATCCGATCGACACCATGACGCCGCAGGGCATGTTTTCGCTGCAGGTCCTCGGCGCCGTGGCGCAGCTGGAGCGCTCGCTGATTTCCGAACGCACCAAGGCCGGGATAAAGGCCGCCACGGCTAAAGGGCGATTGCCGGGCAATCCTGGCATCCGTGAACGCCGGCCGGACGCACTTGCCAAGATGACTGCCGCACAGAAGGCCGCTTACGGAACACGCGTCCAGGCTACGGCCAGTCAATGGCGTCCGACCGTGCGCCGCATGCGACCCGACCACACCTGGGACGACATCGCCCGCGTGCTGAAACAGCGCGGTCTCGACTGGACGCCGGAACGTCTCCGACGAGCGGTCAAATGGGTGGTTTCCGAAGGCATGGCAGATGCAGCGCTGCTTCGCAAATCCCCGCCCCGGCTTCCGGAAGATCGTCTGATGACACTGGTGGCCGGAATCCATTCATCCAATCCCGGCCTGACATTGCGCGAAGTCGCGAGCCAGCTTGAACGATTGCATGAGCGCACACCGCGCGGCGGAACCAAATGGGCTCCGTCATCGGTCAAGAACCTGTTGGATCGTGCAAAGCGATCTGGACTTCTGGTTAGCGAAACGGCGTGATCCGCGGCTAAGCCAAGCCCACGGAATGTCGCCTTCGGTCAAGGAAGACCATACCAGGCGCCGCGGCCTGCACCGTGCAATTGCAGATGGCCTTGCTCGGCAAGCGACTTGAGATGATCCTTGACCGTGTTGCGGCTGACCCCACTTACTCTCACGACCTCGGAAATCGTCACCCTGCCGTGTTCGCGAACCAGTTCGAGGATCAGGACGGACAGTTCGGGAAGTGCTGCGACCATCACCCGCTCGCGCTCCATCTTCTTCTCGAGCCGCTCCTTCTGCCGCTGCATCGCATGCAGAAAGAATTCCAGCCACGAATTCCAGTCGGGCGTATCAGAGCGGATCGTCCTTTGCGTGCGGCGCAGGGCCAGATAGTAACTGTCCTTGCTCTGCTCAATGACGCTTTCCAGAGAGCTGTAGGGAACATATGCGTAGCCCGCCCGCAACAAGAGAAGCGTCGTCAGGACGCGTGACAACCGGCCGTTACCATCCTGAAAGGGATGGATCTCGAGAAACGCCACGACGAAGATCGCGATCACCAGCAAAGGATGGAGTTTTCCGTCCTCCTCTTCCGCCGCCACCCATGCGACCAGTTCGGCCATGCGTTGTGGCGTGTCGAACGGCGTAGCGGTCTCAATCACCACACCCAGGCTCTTGCCCTCTTCATTGAAGGCTTCGACATGATTGGCCAGGGTCTTGTAGGAGCCGCGATGGCGTTCGTCCTTGCTGGAATAAGCCAGGAGATCGCGATGGAGCTGCTGAATATGGCTCTCCGTCAGCAAAATCGCATCATAGGCGCCGAAAATCGTCTCCATAACATCAGCGTAACCGGCAACCTCCTGCTCATCGCGTGTTGCAAATGAGCCGATCTGGATATTCGCCAGCAGGTTTTCAACGTCTCTGTCGCTGAGCCGCGCGCCCTCGATCCGGGTTGAGGAACCGATGCTTTCGATCGTGGCTACACGGCGCAAGCTGGACAAGCGTTCCGGCGCAATCCGTCCGATTGCACGCCACGCACCTTTGAATTCGTCGATTTCCGCGATCAGAGACAGGATCTCGGGCGTGATATGAAGCGTTGAAGCATTCAGCGGCATGCTATTATTTCATCCAATTCCACCCATTCTCTATGGTATGCTAGGCTCCGTTTGTCCACCCATTTCCACCCGTTTCCATCCAGAGCTTGATGACAGCTGATAGCCGTCCTACTGATCACCGATTCATCTTTCGCAGGCTTTTCAGGAGCGAATCCGACACCTCAAGCCGTGGAGCGGGCTCAGAAAGCTCATTTTCCAAGGTTTGGTGATGCTTCCCCTCGTCCAGCCGTGCACGCAACAGAGCCATCACCATCGGCCAGGTCGAGAATTTCCCGTCTCGCGCCTTGTCGGTCAGGCTGCGTAGATAACCGCCGGCGCTGTTGATCTGGTCGGACCGCTGATAGATCGCAGCAAGCGCAATTGCCGCCTGAATCTCGCCCATGACCTCGCGGGCCTCCTGCCAGGCGCTTGGACTGACGCCAAGCATCGTTCGGACCAACTCCGCAGCAGCCAGAAAATCGCGCCAGTGGCGGATTTCGCCCGACGGGGCTGTTTCCCGCAAGTTCGGGCAGGCATCCAGCACGATGCTCAATGGCAAATCCCGTTTTGGCAAGCTCCGTACGTTGTTGCTTTCCGCAGGGCTGCCGCTCGCTTCATTTTCTTTTCGAAAGCCTTGTTCAGATTCAGAAATGGAGTCTGGATTTGAATTCTGTATGTGGCGTTCAGAATGAGACTCATTGGCGTTCGGATTCTGTGTTTTTATGAAAGATTCCAATACGTCACGAGTTTCCGCGTGCAAATCCTGAAGCTCGGCGCAGATGTCCTCTACGAGTTGCCTCGATGCTGTTCGAGGAAGCTTGGAGATGACAGCCTGATAGGTCTGAAGTACCCTGCCCCAGTTCCCCGGCACCCCTTCCTCGATCCCGGCGTCAATCATCTTGACGATATCGCGCCGTAGCAGCGTCAAGCGCTCCCGGGCTACACGGAATGCCTTCTTCTCGGCTTGCACCACCTCCGCCAAGTCCCTGAGCTCCTCGGCGCGGGCGACGATCGGCGACAGGTCGAAGCCATACGCCTGCTCAATTTCCCCTGCCCTGCTCCGGCGCGCGAAGCGCTTGCCGTTCGGGCTGTCTCTCCGGATGATCAATCCGCATTCGACCAGAACGGAGAGATGCCGCCGAAGCGTTGCCGGCGAAATTCCATTGGCGCGGGCAATAAGTTGCTCGTTCGATGGCCAGACGATGAGTTCGCCTTCGGCCGAGAGTTCCGTTTCTCTATGGAACGAAAGCAAGGCGTTAAGGATCGCCAACGCGCGATCCGTCGCGCCGAGCAATTCGCGGGCTTCACGAATGTGCTGGAAAACCTGCCATTTGTTGGCGATCGCCTCTTTCGGCATCGTCTTGGCTGCCGCCTGGTTTGCAATTTGGCCAAGCGTCATCGCTCGCCGCCCGAAGGGCGTCGTTGTGATATGCGTCTGCATTGTCCTTCACCTATCGCTAGGCAAAAGAAATCTGCTCGCCGAAACGGCGCGTTTTCCCTCTCGGGACTCTTGACACTGATTCGCGGAAGTGGGATTCTCTAAGTCGCCAAACCCAAGAGAAGGTCTTCCGGAATTCGTTTCGGGGGCCTTTTTCTTTTGCGGTTCAGTCTTCCTTATTTTCCGATTTCGATTGCCTGTACTCGTCGTAAAGACGATCCAGCCGGGTGGAGAGCCAATCGCCGAAAGGTCGGGCTTCTGTGCTCGACAGTTCGATCGCGACCCTCTTGGTCTTTGAATGCATTGCGAGCTTGAGTGACTTATCGTGGGACGCCCACGACAAGGCGCTACCCTCTTTCTTGGGGTTCTTAGCCGTGGATTTCGTTCGATAGCGCTTCAGGAACACATGCAGGTTTTCGAAGCGACGATCCTCCGGCGTGTCGAGGAATTCTTGCCCGCTGACATACTCAGTCGCGACGCTTAGATGTGCCGGATTCAGCAGCATCTGGCGAAGATCGAGCCATCTGTCTCTTCCGATCCTTTTCGAAGCGCCGATAGTTCTCAGCATCGACGAAGGAACCGTCTCGATGACGCTCAACATTTTTGAAAGCATGGCATCATCGATACCCAGCGAAGATTTCACCACGTCCTTAGTCAGGCCCCGGGAAAGCAAGTTTTGAGCAAAATACGCACGCTCAATAAACGATAGGTTCGAACGGGCCGAATTTTCCTGGCCCTGGACTATCGCAGATGTGATGTCATCAAAGTCCTTGACGACGGCCTTGACCTTTATTCCGAGCTCTTGCGCCACTCGCGCGCGCCGATGTCCGAATACCACCATATAGCGATCGCGGTCGTCCGGATGAGGGCGCACGAGGATCGGCGTCGACTGCCCCTGTTCACCAATTGCCTGCTTCAGCTCTTGGTACTCGTCATCATCGCTGGACAGGCGATCTGGCACAAAAGAAACTTCCAAAGACTCGGGGTCCAAATCGATGATAGTTTCGCCTTCCATCAGCCTCTTGGTATTTTCCGCCATCTCTTCAATGGAACGAACAACGTTCTTGGCGGCGCCGGTCATTCCGTAGCCTGGCTTTGAAGCCGGCTTGTCACTGGAGACCGAGGCTATATCCAAGGCTGCAAAAGGATTTTTACGAGACATGGGGCGTGTCCTTCCGACCTGTCAACTCCGGTAACCTGTTGGATTTCCGGGATAAACCTGAACAAAAAACGGCTGACAAAATCTTCATTTCCGTCCCCAAGTCTTATGAATTAGGTCGGCAACCTCTCCGTTCACCGCGTTGAGACTTTCTATAGCCCGGTCGTATGTCGCACGAACAAACTCGCTCCGTTCAACCTCATAGAGACTCTGCTTCTTGATTGACGCGTCGGAAATCGCAGTGGATTTCAGAACATGATTGTTGAGCATATTTTGCGCAAACATTGACTGCATGAAGCCGACCATTTGCGCCTGAGGAATGTCCGTGGGTTCAAAACGTGTTACGAGATACCTGAACCATTTGACCCTTATTTCCGCCCCTGCATCTGCCACTGACGTCATGATGCCGCCAAGCATCATCAGAAATTGGCTCATCGACATAATGTCGAGCATCTGAGGGTGGATAGTGATCAATATCCCCGTCGAGGCCATCAACGCCGTTATCGTCAGGTAACCAAGCTGCGGCGGGCAGTCGATAATCACCAGATCGTAATCCGCGTCGACATCTTTCACCGCGTTGAGAATGCGTGTGTGAAATAAACGCCCCTCCTGGCCTTTCTTGCCAGAGATGGCCAACGGGACATCATACTCATATTCCTGCAGGAGCAGGTTCGCCGGAACGACGTCGAGCCCTGGAATGTTCGTTCGTTGGATGATCTCCCCAAGAGGCTTACGTTCCTCGTCGAAGCGCAGCGTTTCATAAAGGGATACGGTCTCATCGAGTTCCGGTTGAATACCAAAGAGCGAGGTCAACGACGCCTGCGGATCTAAGTCGATCGCGAGAACGCGATGACCGGTCAGCGCGAGGTACTGTGACAGGTGGGCCGCGGTCGTCGTCTTCCCGCTGCCGCCCTTGAAGTTCACAACCGAAAGCACTTGCAACGCCTCTCCGTCCCGCCGGTGCGGGACGTAGATTCGCCTGTCAGACTTCTTATTGGCTTCGAGAAAATCCCTCAATTCCAGCATTTGACTGGCGGTGTAGTATCGACGACCAGAAACAGTTTCAACTTCTGGCCCCTTGCCTTCCGTATGCAGCTGACGAAGATGGCTTTGGGTGACACCCATGAAATCAGCCACCTCTGCGATCTGAAATTTGCGCAGCCCCTTACGTGCATCAGGCGGATACTGCTGCGTACGCAACAGGTTCAGCGCATTGGAGATCTTGGTCCCCTGCTGCGCGATTTCATAGTCAAAACGATGGGCAGCCTCGGCGTTCATTTGGAGAACTTTTTCCTCAACAGCGATACTTTCGCAAACAAGCCCATTGGGGCGATACTTGCGCAAGTATATGGCCGATTCTGGAGCTGACGCAACGAATTTAAAGTTAATGAAAAGTTAACGTCTTCAGCCCCCGCGCATAGCGTGTCGAAAGCAGTCCTCAGATCCCGTATCTACTTGTTTTTGATCGTATTTTTCCAACAAAAAACGGCTGACAAGAGCATCGGATCGAGAATGGGGTCGTCAGGCAACACCGGGGCGCCTCTCCACGTATACTGTGATCAATCCCTGGACTATCGGACCCGCCGATTCGCAGTGTGAGCTATCGAAAAGTCGGATACCAAGCTCTCGAGAGCTATTCCATCATCGTTGAGGCGCTAAGGGGTTGTACGTGCCATGGGCGCGGCGCCACTGGGCTGGCATCATGAATTCACTCGACCAGATTCCAGCGCTCGTGGCCTTGGCCCTCGCCTCGATCTCGGCATAGCCGGGCGGTGTATATTCTTGTTCTGGTGCCGCCAGGACATACATCCCCTGCCCGAGACCCGCAGCTGCTATGTCCGTTCCATCGACGTAGCACAGCGCTCGATACCCTCCCCCTGAGAGGACACGCGTCGGCCGACACTCGACCTCCTTGACCAACGTGCGAGATGCCAGCCACGCGGTTGCCACTGCGCCGCATGGCCAGTCTACATCGGCATGCCGGGCCTTTTGCCGGAGTTCGCAGGCGTCGACCGCTTCGAGGCGAACCCGGGTTGCCGCGCGATAGCGCCCACCGTCGTGCATCAAATCGAACGTGACGCCGTCGTAAAGTTGAGCTTTGCCTGTAACGGTTTCCGGCAGGCTCTGCGCAGTGGCCTCGCCGCTCCCAGGGAACAAGCTCACGGCAAAGCCAATCGCAAAG
Source organism: Borborobacter xinjiangensis (assembly GCF_047739745.1). Classification (NCBI taxonomy): domain Bacteria; kingdom Pseudomonadati; phylum Pseudomonadota; class Alphaproteobacteria; order Hyphomicrobiales; family Phyllobacteriaceae; genus Borborobacter; species Borborobacter xinjiangensis. Next base: position 16,002 of record NZ_JBLLVA010000030.1, read on the forward strand.
ATCATCTGGCGCAGCTGGAGGGGGCGCCTTCCCATACATTTGGCCCGTGCTTCCATATCAGCGCTGCCACCATTTCTTGCAGAATCCAATAAGCGCCTTCTCGATGCTCGGTTGGGCAAGATCGATATTCCCCTTGCGGCACCATGACCTGAAGGCATCCGCTACGTCTCGACATCAGGTATCGGTTTGGGAGCGTACTCCCGCACCAAGTCCGCCCAGCCGAACCAGTTGATCCGCTCCAGAGGAAAACCTCGATAGGGCGCCGTAGTACGCGAGGATTGCTTCGGGACGCTGGCGTCCTCGGTGCCGGCAAGCGCAAACAAGGATCTGCCGAAGACCTCGGGATATGTCTTGAAGGGCAGGGCAGGCGACTCGAACCAGCCCGAGCGATACATTGCCGATGTCGACGGCCTGGCTCAACTTCGGCCTTCGATCAGAGCCGCCGATGGTGCCTCCGCCATTTTCTTTCGGAAGTTGGGAGGGTGACGATATTGCCTCGTTCGTTCCGTACCCGTCGAACACCGACCACTGGTTTCCCTCCAAAGCCGCCGATCTAAAATCCTCTGTGCTCATTTCAGTTTACTTCGAAACGGCAATGCAAGGTCCGTTCGTCGAAGTGGCGTTTTGCCTTGACACGAATTTGGACTTTTACGGCTATCCGACCCGTTAGTGGTTGCAGTTCTTGCCAAAGAGCCCATCAAAGAATTTCGATCTTCAGTGAACCGGCCTTGGAAGCGCCAACTTCCGGGGCCGTTCCGTTTTTGCCGTATAGCTTCTCCATCACACGGTTTGTCTACGCGAAACGAATCAGTCTGCCCGCGAGGGCAGGCGAGTCGCACCGTCAAGTATGCTTGCGCCGTTGAGTGCACGCAATACTGTGCGTTTATGCCATGTAATGAAAGACGTTTGGGGTAGCCATCGGCCGCGCCGCGCAGATCAGGCGCCGTAAACGCCCTGAAGCTTCTCGAAGATTTCCGGCGCGATCTCGTATTGGCGGGCCTTGCCTCGGCCGATCGACGTGCGGCCCCAGGACTCTTTCAAAAGCCCGCGCACGACCAGCGGATCAATCGCTTCCTGCGCCGCTTTCCTTGTCATTCCAGTGATTTCCGTGACGTTGGTGATGGTCAGCGCCGTGTCTGCCTTATGCAGGGTGTAGAGAAGATTCATCATGCCGAGTTGACGCAGACGCAAATTGGGCGTCTCGCCGGGCAGCGGCTTTGACATGATCTCGTGCGTGGCCAGGGTCGCGAAAACCGTGTTGTGCCAGCGTTGGTTTAATGGGCTTGGCATCTTCTTATCTATTCGTTATCGTGCAGTATGGAAAGGTGGTGAAGCCTCATGGACGGCTAGCCAGTGGGCAGGAAAACGGGAGTAACGGCATGAAAAATGTGGTCATTCGGGCACTTTCTGCCTTTATATTGAGCGTTTCATTGTACACCTTTTCGTCCTCTATTGCGCGGGCGGATGACTGGGGTTGCCAGGTTCTCCTCTGCCTTTCAAATCCGGGTGGCGCAACGCAGTATGCCGAGTGCCGCCCGCCGATTGAGCGGCTGTGGTCGCATCTGGCGAAAGGCCGATCTTTCCCGATTTGCAGTGGCGTTGGCTTCATAGCGTCGAAGCCCCGCTACGAACCGTACTATTGCGACGCAGGGTTCCGGCTGGTCACGCGCTCAGGAGATCGTCGGAATGAAGTCGGCTGCGTCTCCACCGAACCCAAAGTCGTTAGCAGCGCCATGTGCGGCTATCGGGACAATGGAGGAGCGACGGGCTCCTGGCATTTCGAAGACGGCAAGCGGGTCTGCAAGGCTCTGGTCACCCAACGCCCTCATGTGCGGGCGCAGCCCAGATATGTCGACGTTACCATCGATGACGCTGGCCGCCAGCGCGTGTGGTTCTAGCCCATGCCGGTCGCCTTTCTCGATCTCGCTCAAAACTGCGCGCCGCAGGTCGCCATGGAAACAATCGCCGCTGTCGTGAGCGTCGAGAGCGGATTCCAGCCCTTTGCGATCCGCATCAACACAGATCATCCGCTCGCCGAGCAGCCCAAAACCAGAGCCGAGGCAATCGAAACCGCGACGACCCTGATCGCCGAGGGCCACGATATCGACCTGGGACTTGGTGGGATCAATTCCAGCAATCTCGGTCGGCTGGGACTGTCCGTCAGCGACACATTTGACCTCTGCCTGAACATCAAGGCGAGCGCGTCGCTCCTTGGGGGATACTACCAAATCGCTCTCCGGGGCGGGGCGACGACGGCACAGGCCGAAGCCGTCATGCTGCGGAGCTATTTCGGCAATGGTGACGCGTCCATCGGCGAAATGGTGGGCTACGACAAAAAGGTGCTGGCCGAGCGCGAGCGACTGTCCGGCCAACTCGACAGCATCGAGATCGTTGAGGCGCAGGCGTTGCCGGCGCGCGAAAGGGCAGGGGAGTCGTCTGCCGCCATGGTCGAAAGCGATCCGGCCGAGAAGAGCCAGCAGCGGTCCCAGGCTTCAGTGCCGCGATGGGATGTCTACAATTTGGGGCGGCAATCCTCCGTCCTCGTCTTTTCCAACGAGCAAAAGGAGTGATGAGCCCATGAACCTATCGGCTCGCATCAGGCCGTTCGCGGCGACCGCGACGATGGCCGCGATATTTTCTCTGACCTTGGTCGAGCCGAGCTTCGCCCAGGCGGGAGGCATCGAAAGCGTGCTGCAGAATATCGTCGACATGCTCACCGGCAATGTCGCGAGACTGCTGGCCATCATCGCCGTGATCATCGTCGGCATCGCATGGATGTTCGGTTATCTCGACCTCCGCAAGGCGGCCTTTGTCGTGCTTGGCATCGGCATCATCTTCGGCGCGACCGAGATCGTCAACATGATCGCAGGAGGCTAGTGCGTGTCCGAGCGGATTGCCCTTGAGGAAGACACGCTGTTTCTCGCCTGCACCAGGCCTGCGATGATCGGCGGCGTGACGATGGAGGCGATGGGGATCAATATGATCTTCACGACCATCCTCTTTATCGTCGCGGGATCCGTGGCCTATGCGCTCGTCGGCCTGGTGTTCCACGTCATCTTCAAGGCCATCGTCAAGCACGACCACAATATGTTCCGCGTGCTGCTCGGCTGGATCGAGACGCGGGGTCGAACCCGCAACAGCGGGTTCTGGGGCGGATCGAGCCTCACCCCGATGAGGCTCGTTCGGCGCTATGACGAGAGGGACCTCGGCTTTGCCTAGTACCGCAACCGTCAGAAGCCGTGAGCGCGAACCCGAGACCTTCATCCCATACGTCCGCCACGTCCACGAACGGGTGATCGCGCTCGATTCACGTGCCCTGATGGTGATCATCGCGCTTGAAGGGGTGTCTTTCGAGACGGCCGACACGCTCGACCTCAACGCGCTGCACCGCGACCTCAACACGCTTTACCGGAATATCGCCGATGAGCGGCTGGCGCTGTGGACGCATGTCATCCGGCGTCGTGACAACGAGTACCCCGACGGCGAATTTTCCAACGCCTTCTCGCGGACTCTGAACGATAAGTACCGCGCCCGCATGATCGGTGAGGACTTGTTCCGCAACGATCTCTATCTCAGCCTCGTCTGGCACCCTGGCAAGGATCCCGCCGAGCGGGTAGCCGCGTTCCTGTCGCAACTGCGAAAGGCGCGGCGATGTAGGGTTGAGCTTGATGAGGATGCACTCAAGCACCTCAACGACACGATCGTCGATGTTACAGCTGGCCTGAAGCGTTTCGGTCCGCGCGTTCTCACCCTTCAGGAACGCGAGGGCCTGCTCTTCTCTGAGCCGAGCGAAGTGCTGCATCAACTGGTGGGTGGGCGCCGTGAAGCAGTGCCGCTCACCGAGGGGCGTGTTTCATCCGCAATCTATTCCGACCGGGTCATCGTCGGACGCGAAACCGTCGAAATCCGTCATGAAGGATCGAGCCGTTATGCCGGCATGTTCGGCTTCAAGGAATATCCGGCCCGCACGCGGCCCGGCATGTTCGATGGCTTGTTGACCGTTCCCTACGAACTGATCCTGACCCAGAGCTTCTCCTTCCTGTCGAAGTCTGACGCCAAGACGGTGATGGGCCGCAAACAGAACCAGATGGTCAGCGCCGGCGACAAGGCCGGGTCGCAACTCGAGGAGCTCGACGATGCGCTGGACGATCTGGAATCAAACCGCTTCGTGTTAGGCGACCATCACCTGACCCTGACCGTCTTCGCCGACTCTGTAAAGGAACTCACGGACAATCTGGCCAAGAGCCGGACGCATCTGACCAATGGCGGAGCGGTCGTCGCCCGCGAAGATCTTGGGCTGGAAGCGGCCTGGTGGGCGCAGCTTCCCGGCAATTTCGGCTATCGCGTCCGCTCCGGCGCCATCACCTCAAAGAATTTCGCGGCCTTTTCGCCCTTCCATTCCTATCCGATCGGTCAGCGCGACGGCAACGAATGGGGACCGGCGGTTGCCATGCTGAAGACAGCGTCAGGATCGCCGCTCTACTTCAATCTGCACCATGGCGATCTCGGCAACACCTTCATCGGCGGGCCGTCGGGCTCGGGCAAGACGGTGCTGCTCAACTTCATCCTGTCGCAGGGCGAGAAGTTCGACGCGCGTATCGTCTTCTTTGACAAGGACCGCGGCGCCGATCTCTTCGTGCGCGCGGCGGGCGGCACATATTTGCCACTGAAAAATGGCCGGCCGACCGGCTGCGCCCCTCTGAAGGGCATGGAACTGACGCCGGAGAACAAGGTGTTTCTGGCGCAATGGGTGACAAAGCTCGTCGGCTCGAAAACGCGCGAACTCTCCGTCGCGGAGACCCGCGACATCGCCAATGCCATCGACGGGCTCGCCGATCTCCCGGTAGAGCGGCGCACGATCGGCGCGCTGCGCACCTTCCTCAACAATACCGATCCCGAAGGCATCGCATCGCGGCTCCGACGCTGGGAGAGGGGAGGGCCGCTGGGATGGGTGTTCGACAACGTCATCGAGGACATTGGCCTCGGCGACTTTGGCGTGGGTGGCAAGTTTGTCGGCTTTGACATGACCGACTTCCTCGATAACGAGGAAATCCGCACCCCGCTGATGGCCTACCTGTTCCATCGGGTCGAACAACTGATCGATGGGCGCCGCATCATCATTGTCATCGATGAGTTCTGGAAAGCACTTGCCGACGAGGGCTTTCGCGATCTGGCCCAAAACAAGCTCAAGACCATCCGCAAGCAGAACGGGCTCATGTTGTTCGCCACGCAAAGTCCGCGTGACGCGATCAATTCGCCGATTGCGCACACCATCATCGAGCAGTGCCCGACACAGGTATTCATGCCGAACTCGCGTGGCAGCAGGGCCGACTATGTCGACGGCTTCAAACTCACCGAACGGGAATATGAGCTGATTGCGCGTGAGCTTTCCAACGAGAGCCGCCGCTTCATCGTCAAGCAGGGCCACAACAGCGTCGTCGCCGAGCTCAATCTCGGCGGCTTCGATGACGAACTCGCTGTGCTGTCCGGCCGCACCGCCAATGTTGAGCTTGCCGACACCATCCGCTCGCAGACCGGTGACGATCCGGAAGTTTGGCTTCCTGGGGCAGACGCCCAACTGCCGCAATGCCGAAGAGGCGGAGGGCAAGGCCCGGCTCGAGCGCATGAACAGGGCCCTGGGGGGATAGCCTCATGTACACCGTCTTCGACTTTCTCGATCGCCAGTTCACGACGCCGCTCCAGAACTTCATCAGTTCCGGTACGAGCGGGATCAGCGCGTGGGTGACGGGGCCGTTGACGGCGGCGCTGACCCTCTACGTGATCCTGTACGGATTTCTGATCCTGCGCGGATCGGTGCAGGAACCGATCATGGAGTTTGCCTTCCGGGCGATAAAGCTCGCCATCATCCTAATGCTGGTCAGGAACGCGGGCGAATACCAGACCTACGTGATCAACGTCTTTTTCGAAACTCTGCCCAGGGAAGTTTCCGAAGCTCTGAACACCGGCGGTGCTCCAAGCGCCACGACCTTCGACAGTCTGCTCGATAAGGGTCAGAAGTCCGCCAACGATATCTGGGCACAGGCGTCCTGGCCGGTCGATCCGCTGACCGGTTTTGCCGGTCTCGTGGTGATCGTGGTGACGTTCATCGTCGCCTCGATCGGATACGTCGTGTCGCTTTACGCACGCGTTGCGCTCGCAATCGTTCTCGCGATCGGGCCGATCTTCATCGCACTGGCCATGTTCCAGTCGACCCGCCGCTTCACCGAGGCATGGATCGGACAGCTCGCCAATTTCGTCATCCTCCAGGTTCTCGTCGTTGCGGTTGGCTCCCTGCTGGTCACCAGCTTCGCGACGATGTTCACCACCGTCGAGGCTTACAGCGACGTCCTGATGCGACCGATCGCGGTCGGCGCCATCGGCCTTGCTTCCCTCTATGTCTTTTATCAGCTGCCGGGCATTGCCTCGGCGCTGGCGAGCGGAGGCGCCTCGCTGACCTATGGCTTTGCCGCGGGTCGGGATGCCCATCAAAGCACCGTCACGAGAACGATCGGTTGGGGGTGGCGCAGGCTGACCGGCAGAGGAGCCTGACGCCATCACCATGAGGAGTATTGCAGCGTGCATATAGTTCGAGTTGTAACAATGATGGGGCTGCTGGCCGCCGTCACCGGCTGCGCGTCGCTGAGCTATCCGCTGCCCAAATGCGACGGTTATGCGAAGCGGCCGCTCAATCGTTCGATGTGGGAGTGGGATGCCGCGAAAGCACAAGGGGACCAACAGCAGTCGTCGCTCGCTGGTAACAACGGAAGCGCCTTGGCATTCGCCAATCAGTCGGACGAGGCAACTGCCAAGACCGTAGCTTTCGCCGGGTTCGACGAAGCCGGTTCTCACACCGCCTGCCGGGCAGGGTAGGCGGCATGGTGACGACAGACAGTCTCAAGGAATATTTCGACAAGGCGCGCCGCTTCGACCAGGACCGGGTGGCCTCGGCCGAACGCTCAAAGCGACTCGCCTGGTTTGTCGCCATCGTTGCCAGCGCGCTGGCCTGCATGTCGGTCGCCGCCGTGGTCGCGCTGACACCGCTCAAGACGGTCGAACCGTTCGTCATCCGCGTCGACAATTCCACCGGCATCGTCGACGTGGTGTCGGCGATGTCGTCGGTTGCCGGCAGTTATGATGAGGAAGTCACCAAATATTTCGCCGCCCGCTACGTCCGGGCACGCGAAGGCTATGTCTGGTCAGAAGCAGAGGAGAATTTCCGGACCGCCTCGCTGATGTCGAACGCGGCCGAGCAGCAGCGCTTCGCAGCCGCGTATCGCGGCGGCAATCCGGAATCGCCGCAGAACGTCTATGGCCGCTCCGCGACGTCCCGCATCGGGATCAAGTCGATCTCGCTCATTAACAGCAATGTCGTTTCAGTCCGCTACACGCGGACAATCACACGCGGCGAAGACGTCCGCACAACCCATTGGGTGGCAACGATCACCTATTTCTATGCCAATGCCCCAATGTCCTCCAGCGACCGGTTGGTAAACCCGCTTGGGTTCGTGGTGAGCGAGTACCGGGCCGATCCGGAGGCCTTGAATTGAAGAAACGATCTCTGCTTGCCGCTGTCGTCATCGCGCTGCTGGCACCACACCCTGTTCAGGCGCTCGAGATACCGGCCAGTGCACAGCAAGACAATCGCGTGCGCTTCGTCAACTACCAGCCCTATAATATTACGCGGATCGTCGGCACGATCCGCTCGTCGGTCCAGGTTGAGTTCGCACCTGACGAAGAAATCGCCCATGTGGCTCTCGGCAATACCGTTGCCTGGGAGGTCGCCCCGGCCGGCCATATCTTGTTCCTCAAACCCCGCGAGAACCAGCCGGCCACCAACATCTCGGTGGTGACGACACGGCGGGACGGCTCCAAGCGCAGCTATCAGATGGAATTGGTGGTGCGCGACGGCTCGGTCGATGCGGGGCAGAACACCTATTTCTATGTGAAGTACCGCTATCCGGCCGATGAAGCCGAGCGACGCCGCCTCGAGGAGGAAACGCGCAAGCGTGCGGCCGAGGCAGGCTATGCCGACCAGGTCCTCGGCATCCATGAGCGATACGGCCCACGCAATTGGCGCTATTCCGCGCAAGGCTCTGCCGCAATCGAACCGCAGGCGGTCTACGACAACGGCAAGGTGACGACCTTTGCCTTCAGCGGCAATCAGGAAATGCCCGCGATCTACATCGAGAACTCCGACGGCACGGAAAGCATGGTGCCGAAGACAGTTCAGGGCGATCTCGTTCTCGTCCATGCGATCAGCCGCAAGTTCATCCTGCGGCGTGGATCGGACACGCTCTGCATCTTCAACGAGGCCTATTCGCCGGTAGGCGTCGACCCGGGAACCAATACCACCTCGCCCTCGGTCGAACGCGTGGTCAAGGTTCCGGCCGCCGGACAGTAAGGGAGCCGCCATGACAGACACGTCAGAAACAACGATCCCCGGCGAACGCGGTCAGACCTCGGCGGCGCGCAAGGTCGACAGCAATCCCTTACTGAAGCGCGGCGCCGTCGTGCTGGCGGTCGTCGCCTTCATGGGCTTTGCTATGTGGTCGATGCGCCAGGGGCCGAAGGAGGATGTCGAGCAGTCGGGATCAGGGGTGATCCGCCAGACGACGGAGTTCGAACCGGCGAGAGCCGAACCCGAGCCCGTGGTCCTGCCTGTTCCGGAGATCAAACTACCGACGCCGGCCGTCGAGACGGCGGAGACGCCTGCCGTTGACGAACTCCTCGACGCGGCAAGAAGAGCGCCGGTGATGGCTTTTGGCGGCGGACAATCTGGCAACAATGCCAGGACCTCCGACACGACCGCCGCGACGGATTCGAGCTTCCTTCCGGTCGACGGCCTTCTGGGGGGAGGGGGACAAGAGAACGAGGATCAGCGCTTCAACCGGATGCTGAAGCCGACCGTCCTGGAAGGATCGAAGGCCGGACACCTCGGCAACCGCAACTTTATTGTCGCGATGGGAACCTCGATCCCCTGCGCGCTTGAAACCGCGCTGTCGTCGGATCAACCGGGATTCACCAGCTGCGTCATTACCCGCGACGTTCTTTCCGACAATGGCCGCGTTGTGTTGATGGAGAAAGGTACCCAGGTCGTTGGCGAATATCGCGGCGGACTGCGCCGCGGCCAAAACCGGCTGTTCGTGTTGTGGAACCGCGCCAAGACACCCACGGGCGTCATCATCACATTGGCGTCGCCGGCAACCGACGCGATCGGCCGCGCCGGCTTCGATGGCTATGTCAATACGCACTGGTGGGAGCGCTTCGGGAGCGCTCTGCTGCTGTCCGTGGTCGGCGATGTCGCGACGTGGGCAGGGCAGGAGCTGCAGCGCAGCGATGTGCAGGCGCAGGGCACGGCAAGTTCGGGTAAGGAAGCGGCCGCCATCGCGGTCGAGCAGTCGATCAACATTCCACCAACGCTCACCAAGCATCAGGGCTCGCTGGTTTCGATCTTCGTCGCGCGCGATCTCGATTTCTCCAGCATTTACGGCCTGCAGGTAACCGAGCCCCGCAACACGATCTACGACCGCGCCGTGATGGGGGACTTCTATCCAAAATCCGACCTGGCGACGAAATAGGGCAGGGGGATGACGGAAAATTCCGATGCCGGCGTCGTCCGCCAATTGCTTCTCCCGCTCGATCAGTTCCTGAAGGACAAGAGCCTCTATGAGGTTGTCATCAATCGTCCAAGGGAAGTGCTGACGGAAGGAACGGCGGGCTGGCAACGCCACGAACTACCGGACCTGTCGTTTGACAAATTGATGCGGCTGGCAAGGGCTGTGGCAAGCTTCTCCAATCAGGGCATCGATGAGACCCGACCGCTTCTCTCCGCTACGCTTCCGGACGACGAACGCATTCAGATCGTCATCCCGCCAGCGACGACACGAGACACCGTTTCCATAACTATCCGCAAGCCATCGTCCGTTGCGTTGTCGATGACGGACCTGGAGGCGGGTGGTTTGTTTGAGAATGTCGTTGCGAGCACCGATCAAAACTCTCGCGACGATCCGCTGCTGACGACCTACCGCAGCGGCCAGTACCGCTCCTTTCTCGAAGGAGCGGTACTGGCGCGCAAGAACATCATCATCTCCGGCGCCACGGGCTCCGGCAAGACCACGATCTCGAAGGCCCTGATCCAGCACATTCCGCAGGACGAACGGCTTATCAGCATCGAGGACACGCCCGAGCTCACGATCCCGCAGCCGAACCATGTCCGGCTGTTCTATTCGAAGGGCGGGCAGGGGCTGGCAAAGCTCGGCGCCAAGGACCTGCTTGAATCGTGCCTGCGTATGCGGCCGGACCGGGTACTGTTGCAGGAGCTGCGTGACGGCACTGCATTCTATTATATCCGCAACATCAACTCCGGCCATCCCGGCTCGATCACCACTGTGCATGCGGATTCACCAACCCTGGCGTTCGAGCAGTTGACGCTTCTGGTCAAGGAGTCCGAAGGCGGTCAGGACCTCGATCGCCACGATATTCGTAACCTGCTTAAGATTTCAATCGATGTGATCGTCCAGTGTAAAAGAGTGGACGGCCGGTTCCGCGTGACGGAAGTCTACTACGCAGATCATGCGCATACCGTACCCACCCGTCAGGTAGAGGCGCTTCGCAAGAAAGCGCCTGCAGCCACTCTATGAGTCCGCTCAATCCTTTGCAGGTCTTCTCGGAATGCACAGTCCTCGCCATCGGGATGGCGGAGTTCTACTGGTCGCTTCAGCATTCCTTCATGCCGCTGACGTTTGACCCGGGATCCATGCTGCTTCTCTTATTGTCATCGATCCCGAACTCAGTGTTCATGATCGTTGTCTATCTGCGGCTGCGGCACCTGCTGCCGCTGGCAATCGTGCATTGGTTGATGGACGGCGCCTCTGTCGTGTTGCCGCTCCTGCAGCAATAGAGGCTCGCCGTCTTTCTGTCCCTCTGTTGCGGAGACCGTCAGGAGGCTATTTCAGTCCGAGTTTCTTCTTGAGCTCAGCATTCTCCTGCCGCAGGCGTTCTGCAAGCTGCTTCTTCAGCTGCTTGTTCTCTTCCTCCAGCGCAAGGAGGTCATTCAGATCGGCAGTCGGCGCGACAGTTTCCGTGGCCCTTTTCCACTGATAGTAGGTTTGTTCCGAAATGCCCGCCTCGCCGACGGCGGCCTTGATAGACACGCCGCCGCCGATTGCTTTCTGGATCTTCGCGAGTAGCCGGGCACGCTCATTTTCGGAATAGGTTTTGCGCTTAGCACGAGCCGGCGCGCGCTGAGTGTCCACGGCTTTGGACGCCGGTATTACAGCTTCCTTTGCGATCCGCGATTTGGGTGCCGACTTCGCCTTCTTCGGCCGCGGCGCCCTTTTCTTCGGTTCGGGCACGTCTACGCTCGCGGGCGCTTCGGCAACGGCCTCGGCGGTCTCAGCTTCCTGCGGATCCGGCATATTGTGCTCCATTAGCGGATTATCTTCGCCCGCAACATCAATCGATGGCGCGCCGGAGTCAATCAAAGAAGGTGAAGTCGGCTCATCCCGTTCCAGGTCGCGCATTGTTTCGGCGGCCACGGCTGCAACATTCAAATTACCCCAGATCGATTGCTTCTTCGTCGGGCTGCGCCTTTGCTTGACTTCTACGATGAAGGGACGCGTCTGTCGTCTCATGTCTTCTTCTTTCTCAATCAATACGATTTGCGCGACAAATCGTTGGCCATCTATAAGCCCGATATGCTTCTTGCCGCCAAAGCTGGGCTTGGCCGTCCCCAGATTCAAAGGACCAGCCCGACACGTTAGTAAGCCACGCCAGAACCAGGACATTATAGGGTAGGCCGCTATGCCTGATCTTAGTCAGTGCTCCAAGGTGGGCAAGACCAAGGCCGGCAAGCCGGATCAATGTAAGGGCTCTACGGACGGTGAGACGGACGTAGGCTTTTCGATAAAGGAACTCCAGGTCCGCTGTGACTGTCGTAGAAACCGTGCGCCCAACGGATACTTTCCTCCCAGACCATCTCTCCAAAAACTGGCTCGAACGATCAATAGGGCTCCGATAGGCCGATGTTGTCCAAGTCTTTGTCGCTCACATGAAATCGCGCGGTTACAGCCGACGTCCGAGAGCGAGGTATTTAGAGGCCTCCAGTTGCCCCAAGTGGCCCACGCACTCGGCAGGCTCAGCAAAGTGCTGCGTAGTGGAGAGTCGGCGACCCGTCACTTCTCAGGTGCCGATTCAGCTGACGACAGAAACCGCTCAACGGCCGTGCCTTAGGAACCGCTTCAAGCTCAAACCGGCCAACAAAATGTAAGGCGGCATGGCGAGCGAATAGTGGCCACAGTTTAATTCAAGAACGTTGGGCCGAGCGCCGGTGTCCTTCAGCTTTTCCATGAACCTCGCCGACAACTCTGGCAAAACTACCTTGTCTCTCTTGGCCAACACGACGTGTAGAGCGAGGTCCGGCCGCGCCAGACGATGTGCGTAATTCTCCAAGTTAAGTGGACCCCAAGCCCTTCTGAGATCGGTCAGCTCAATCTCAGGCTCAAGGCTATCGCGTATCGCGCGTGTCGCGCGACCCGTCCAAACCATATCGGCCAGACTCCCCGCCGACAGAAACAACGAGGCTTTCGACACAGCCGGGTCATGCGCCGCGATCAATCCAGCGGCCCAGGAGCCTAAGCTCATACCGAGAACCGAAATGTTACGATAGCCTTCGCGCTTCAACCAACGAATGAGCTTTCGACCGTCCAAAACTGCCTGCCTTACGGATTGGATCGTTCGACCCAGGTTGGCGCTAAGCATATAATCGGCGTGCAGAGATCCGGGACGGCTGCGCTCGAAGTGATAGGGCATGGCAACCTCGACAACCGTGATGCCGCGCTTCACAAAAAAGCTGGCAATCTGGCGATTCCGGGAGCTTGCATTCCAATGGTGAAAAATCACCAATGCCTGATCGAACGACCCGCTTTCTGTGATTTTTGCCCAGACAACATTGTTTTCTTCGATATCAGTGGAAATGTCCGATGGAAATTTGAGCCAGCCATCTAGCCTTTTAAAAACCTGATCGCCCACACTCGGCACATCGAAAAAGGTTGGATCCGCTACTGCTTGATCCGCTAGGACACAGAACTCCTCGGTCGTTTCCACCGTCTTCGCGCCTGGAAAGGCACGGTCGGCGTCAAGGATGAAATCAGTTGTCTGCTTCCCTGCCTCACCGCGTCGTCCCCGCTGCTCATCCCAACAATCAAGCCAACTATGATACACTCTGATCGTTTCCCAATTCGCTCGCACGCCCTCGGCCAAATCCTGGGTCAATGAGACCATACATCGCGAGCAGCACTCCAACGCCCAGAAGGATCGAGAATCCTGAAAACGCATCGATCAGCAAATAGCTGGCGAGGAGCAGCGCAACAGCAGCAGACATCCCCCACAAACGGGCCTTAAACTGACTTCCGATGCCTAAACGGATGGCACCATACAGAAACACAAAACAGCTCGACATGGCGATAAGCAGACTGCTGTAATGCGTCGGCATTCTGTAGCTGAAACGATTGCCCACATCGGCCCGTTCGTACAAGGCGGAAGACAGATCGCTGACCAACCAGGTCACAATATTCTGTCCATTGGATGTCAGGTAAGAGCTTTGGAGCTTCATGATAGTGGCGATCAAGATGCCCAAAAGCGTGCACCGGAAAACCCACCGCATCACCTTGAATCTGGCTTCCTTTAAATCATGTTGGAGACCCATTTCCGTCTGATTTTTTGATGCCTCGCCAATTTTCCAGAGGTCATCGACGACCGTGTAAAGAAAAATGAGGCCGGCGAAGAAAAGATAAAAACACAGGCACATATATAAGTAAGCGAGCCCTGTGAACACGATTGCTACCGGTACCGATACGATTTCAGGCCGTACAATCGCGATCGAGCCCCAATCTGTCGCGTAGTTGCCACCGCCTTTGATTAAAGGGATCAAACACACGCCGATCCACTGGAAGAGGCCGGCGAACAACACACAAATCAAAAAAACCGCCCAGAGTGAATAGGAAGAGGCGTCTATGATGTGCTCCCAGGCGTGGTCACCTTCATCTGAGCAGTCGCTTACAAGCTTTGATCGTTCTTCATATTTCCACGAGGTCACCAACTCAGAGACGAAGGCCAAAAACAGAGGCAGGAACACCATGAACACGAATGTCCAATTCGCGGCCCAAAGAAATCCGACTTGCTTAACGACGCCATCCACGCGGCCATATTTCACGTTATGAATGCCGATAATGAACGACAAAAATCCAAGAGCGGAGATGCCCGCGAACACCGAAGCCGGTAGATTCAGGGGAAAACCGTGACTAAATAATGCCTCCGATTTCCTCGCCAGACTGAAACGCCGCCTCGGCCCCTTGGCGTCAGTATCCCGTGTCAGCTCAGCCGGGGGGTCTGTCTCGTCATCGAAGGTCGCAGTCAGTGCCGTATCTGGAATCTCCGGTGCAACGCTGCTTCCGGCTCGCTTCCATTCTCGTCTCTTGGCCGATAACCGCGATTGCGCCGCACTAAGCTCCATCTGCCATTCGCTCGTTGCGACGGGATCATCGCATCCAAAAATCCTCGCCAACCAACGAATGTTGGCAGTGCTGATTCCCTTCTCGTTCTCTTGAAACCAAAGCTGCACCGTTCGCAGATCGATCCCAACCCGGTTGGAATCAATCTGTGAAATCGCCTCTTCAAGAAGCTCGGGCGTCCATGGGCCTGCTGGAAACCCATCTTCGTCCAATGGTCGTCCTGCACCCGCCGCTGCTAATTGCTTGAACAATTCTTTGAAATCGCCCCCATCTCGCGGCGGCGGGAGAAACAATTTTCCGTTCTTTATCAATTGGCTACCGGCGATGATTTCGTTCCGTTTCGCTAGTCTTCGTATCCTATCGTGCCCTCGTTCCCAATCAATGTTTGTATCAACTCGATTTTTGCCGGCACGGGAGGGATCGAATGACCGGCGAGCCGCTGGAGAGGCTGAACACGGTTGTTGCGGGAGAGATGTTTCGCAAACCGCTGGCCAAGGCACTGAACTGCCCGGATCAGTCGGAGGGCGGGCGACCACCTTACGTCGCGGTGATAAAGATCCTGGTGTTACAGGCACTTTCCGTGCTGTCGGATGAGCAGACCGAGTTTCAGATCATGGACCGTCGCGCCTTCGGCCGTTTCCTTGGTCTTCTGCATGACGGCGACAGGTCGACGGGGGTCGCTGGCCACCAGAAACATCGGATCGGAAGTGTGACCCGACACGGCATATCGGTCGAATAGACCAAGCTTCATCAGCCGCGTGCATCGCAAGACGCCATGAGGCGGTCCAGAACCCTCGCCCGTGTGGGCCATGCCTTCGCCGGAAGACCCGCGTCGGGATTGGCAGACAGACACCGATGCTACCAATAGAAGGAAGTATAGCATGCTGCTCGTATGCGAAGCAAAATTAAGCCTGGCAAACGCTCCCTACGCAATTGAACACGCGATTAGAGACCTGACGATCCATTGTCGGTCCATCTCCCAAAATAATGGGCAATATCACCTCGACTTCGAGGCAGCAACGGCAGAAATTCGTACTCATGAGGAAGGTTTGTTGATCCGTGTCAAGGCAACGGAGACCCTCATTGCTCATGGCACAAAAATGCTGATTGCAAGCCAGATTGGCTCCTATGCGATTAATATGCCTGCGAATGTCTTGTGGGTTGATGCATCAGATGAGCCGTTCGCAACTATCTTAGCTCCTGAAAGGCTAGTGGCGAAAATTTAACACTTGGTACCCACTGGAAATGGCGGGAACCGACCGCATCGCGGACGATTGTGGTCGATTCCGGCTTTCCTTAAACCAGTCGTTCGCCGGGATCGTTCGCAGGTAGCATTGCGCCAAAAGCTGACGGTCGCCTAATCTGCGTGGAGGACTGATTGCTCACAGCGACCACCAATCACCACCGGAACTGATACTTCGCACGCTGTGGTCAGGCTTTGTTAATATCGAGGCGGTGCGCCACCTCCCAAGAGTAGCGTCGCTTTCTTCGGCTGCGCGCACCATTAAGAAAATCCGCCGTGCCTACGAGTGCAATCACCTTGCAATACCGCCCGTATTGTTGATGATAAATCATACTTTGGGGGATGGGTATTTTGGCTGCGCTGCCCGCAGGCGTTACTGCCGCGAACATATCAATTTCGACGGTGCTCGAACTGCTTGATGGTCCCTTCAAGGAGACCGCCGAGGGCATTGCCAACGGCGAGTATGTGTTTTGGCTGGGGTCTGCGATCTCGAAAGAGAAGGTCGACGACCTCGGCAAGATTTGCCGCAGAATTCTCAAGCACCTGTGGGACGAGCGAGCCGCAGAAGGTGGCGCGGGAGCTTTCACAGCCGCATTCGACAAGGCGATCGGGCTGGCCGGGTTAAGCGCCGCGGAGAAGGCCAGCATTGATTTCGCTACCTCCCCCGAGACATGGGCGATGATTGACGACGTCGTCGACCGCTTCATCAGACGATATTCCGACCTATTGGCGATTGCCGTTGCTGGCAAGGATATCGACTACCTGCTTTGGGACGTTGTCGACGTCCCTGGCACCTACGCGGCCGAGGGCCTTGAGCCTGACTGTGAGCACATCTGCGTAGCGTTACTCGCTCTCGAAGGAATGCTGGCGAATGTTGCGACAGCCAACTGGGATGGTCTTGTAGAGAAGGCGATCGAGCAGTTGTCCGGTGGCGGCGCGGGCTTGCTCGCGGTGTGTGTTACCGCAGACGACTTCAACGGAGCAGCCTCTCGGACGCGGCTAATCAAGTTCCATGGTTGCGCTGTACGGGCGAAGGAAAACTCCGGAGTCTATCGCAGTTATCTGGTCGGGCGCGAGCCTCAGATTATCGGATGGACCGCTGACAACAACTACAACATGATGCGTCACGAACTTGAGGGCCTTGCGAGCAAATTTCCGTCGCTCGTTGTTGGGCTCTCGATCCAGGATTTCAACATCAAGACGGTGTTCGCAAAGGGTAACAACCTCAAGCCGCACGCCTTTCCATCACATCCGCCAGCCTACGTGTTCGCGCAGCAGGAGCTGGGGATCGATCAGGAGCAGTTGCTTCAGTACGTCTACGGCGCTCAGTACGCCCAGCATCAGGCTGATATCGAAGAGTCGGCTAAGCTGCCTGCCTACTCCAAGCCTCTATTGACGGCGCTAGTCCTGAGCACTCTTACTAAGAAGCTCGCGGCGTATTCCAGCCGCGCAAGCGCGCCCGGATTTGGCTCAGCGGATCGCGAGGCGATGGCAACGGGCGTGCTCGCATTGCGCGATCGCATCGCCAAGGGAGGCGATGTGGACCGCCTCGCCTTCGTGAAAGCCATTGTGCAGCGAGGCTCGCAATTGCTTAGTTCGTTCAGAGGTACTTCCTATGCTGGCAACGGTGCCTTTGCTGGGCTTGGCATTCAACCCGTTTCGCAGATCGCGAGCGACCCCAATCTCGGAACGACCGGTTTGCCTGAGCTGGCGAACGTTGCCGGGATACTGGGCCAGGTCGCGAACGATAACTGGACCATGACCGTCGGAGACGGCGGCGCCGTCGAAATCGACAACGCTGGAGCCAAGCGCAAGGTATTCGTCGTTGCGACAAGCGACGCGGCGGCCAGTCTGGTGCTTGACGGGACGATCGACGAGGAGGACCCTGATACCGTTGTCGTCATCTGCACTGCAGCGGCGCCCCGTATGAAGCGGAACCATCGGCAGCACCCGGAAGAGTTCTCGATCCGGACGCGGCAACGGATGTCGCCCTGCGATCGATCCTTCAGTCAGCAGCAAACGCAGAAGAAGCCGTTCAGTTATTCAGGGAACAAGCCGGACTATGACCTTGAGCCCGTCTGTAGCCCGCATTGTAGACATCCTGGTTGGCGTCGGGTTCAAGACGCTGCCGACGCCGTTCAAGGTGGGCAGTATTCCATTTGAGTTTGCGGCCATGTTGGTTGGCACGGACAGGTCTCCTGACCTAGTCGTGATCATCGACACCGTGACCGAAAAGGAGGAGCGCGCGCGGCAGAAGATTGGCGGACTAGGTCGTGCGCTTGACGCGGTGCAGTCAAGGCGACCGGTCACTGCCGTCATCACTGGCCCGACGCCCGGCAAGCAGACGCTCGAGTCCATCGCGAAGGTATGTCGCGTTCTGCCGGTCGGAACACCAACAGGACCATCGGACGACAGCCTGCTTCGTGATTGGCTGGCAGTGTTGTTGCCGCTGGTGGTCCCGGATACGTCGACAATTGCAGCTGACCCACTGGTCACCCTGCGCAATCAAACGGACGATCTCAGCGCACTCATTCTGGCTGCCGCACCACGTGGGACGCCTGCCGTTCAGGAGGCTCTGCGCAGACGTCTAGAAAAACCTCTTACAATGGCGATGTCGACGATGTCGGATAGCGGCGAGGACTTGCTATGACCATGCTTGATCCGATTGAAGGGTTGGTCATCCAGAACTTCCGCAGCATTCGTGGCACGGTACCCGTGCCACTTGACGCTCCCATTGTCCTGATTCACGGCGCCAATGGTGCCGGTAAAACAAGCATCTTATCCGCTCTTGAGCTGGCCCTTACCAGAGAGATCCCCGCGATGAAGCGGGATGACGAGACGTTCGAGAGGTTCCTTGTGCATCAGGGACAGAAGCAGGCTTCTGTCTCGCTCGTCGGCAAGAACAGTGTTCCCCTCAAGCAGGGTGCTGTAACGATTGCGGGTGGCATTGTCAGCGGAAACGCTTTCCTCGATCGAGCCGATGCGCGGTTCTTCAGTAACCGCTGCATGCTAGCGCAGTCGGTCCTTAGTCGCTTGCTGAAAATCTATCAGGATGCCGATCCCAACAAGGAGTCGGCCCTTACGCATTTCGTGAAAGACCTCTTGAGGCTAGACCAACTCGACGCGGTCATTGATGGGCTTCAACCGGCAGGTGACGTTCGCAACGTACGAAAGCTCGCACCAGCATACAAGGACGCGGAGGACCTACGAAAATCGAAGGAATCTGAGCGTGTACGGTTGCAGCGTGAGTGTACCGATGTTGCGCAACGGCTGGCAACTGAACTCAAGCTTCTTCAGGATGACATCGATGTGGCCTTGCCGGGGCGCAAGGTCGATCTACAAGCGCTGGAGGCCCTGCGAGACGACCTGCGGCAACAGGATACCAGCCCTCGGCTGTTGGACGAGCACGGACGCCTGACTGAACTGCAGTCAGTTGAGAAGTGGTCGGACATTGCGAAGAATACCGGCTCGCTACAGCGTACAGAGGTTGAAGATCGCGCCGCCACGGCGGCGGCAAGCGCTGGCGGTTGGCGTGAGACTACTGGCGTTGAACTGGAAGCGATCACCGCCGCGCTTCGCGAGATTTTTCCTGATCTTCCTTCTTGGTCGTCAACCAGTCCGGATGTCGCCTACGCCTCATCGCGCCAACGTCTCGAAGAGGAGCTCGCAAGATTGAACGGCATACTGTCGATGGATCAAGAGAACCTTGCGCTCCAAGCGAAGGCGGCCGAGTCCCAGGCGCAGGACGAGGCCCGGCTCAAAATCATTTCGTCTCAGATTGCCGATATCTCCAAGACATCCAGTCAGATTGCGACTGCGCTGGGGGCTATCCTCCCGCACATTCATGACAATGAGTGTCCGGTGTGTGGTCGCGACTTTGGGGAAATCTCGAAGGAACCGCTGTCGGCCCATGTGCAACAGCATATCGCGCAGATCACCGCTCATTCGACGCGCCTGAGGCAACTATCCAACGAGCAGGTTACGGCTACAACACGGATCACCACCAGCGCCCGGCAGCTTGACCGCTTGCGCGCGGCAATACTTTCCGATGATGCCAAGCTTCAGGCCAATCGTAGGATTGTGTCCCTGACAGAGCATCAGGTCGCCCTCACACGAATTTCCGATGCAGTGGCCGTGGGAGCGAGACTTCTCTCCCAGGAAGCGGTGGCGTCGCGCGAGCTCGGTCGCTTCCGAGAAGACGATCGGCTTTCGAATGAACTGCGCGCCAGCGCTTCGCGGATCAGCGAGGCCTTCGGCGGAAAGCCGATAGGCCAATCCGACCAGCTCGGGCAATTCCTTGCGGAGCTTCGGCAGGAAGTTGCGGCGCGTGTGGAGAGCCTTCATCGCATCCAGCGAGGTATTGAGGGCGCAACAAATCGTTGCACGGCTGTCCTGCGGCTGCGCTCGCAGCGCGACACTGTCACTGGTGACATAACGCTGCTCGATGAAGACATCGAGAAGCTGGACACTGCCTTCAGGGTCGCAGACGCCGACCGCAAGCGCGCGAAAGAACTTTCTGATATCGCGCGCAAGGCAAGAACTGACACTGTGCGCAAGGTGTTCAACAACTCGCTGAACACGCTTTGGCGAGACCTGTTTGTGCGTCTTGCCCCGACCGAGCCCTTCATTCCGGCATTCCGTATTCCGCAGGATTCCACTGAGATCAGCGCCACGCTGGAGACTATTCACCGAAAAGGAATGCCAGGTGGCGCACCGGGCTCGATGTTGAGTTCCGGTAATCTCAACACGGCAGCGCTAACGCTCTTCCTTGCCCTTCATTTCTCGGTCGCCACCCCTAGGTTGCCCTGGCTGGTTCTCGATGACCCCGTGCAGAGCATGGATGAGCTGCACATCGCTCAATTCGCAGCGCTGCTGCGAACGATATCGCGCAACCAGCATCGCAAGATCATCATCGCGGTCCACGAGAAGCCGTTGTTCGACTATCTGGCACTCGAATTGAGTCCCGCTTTTGAAACAGACAAACTGCTGACTTTGGAAATCCGTCGTGGCATCGAGGACGATACTCAGGTGATCCCGCGTTACCTGCCCTACCAGAAGGACGCAGTAGCCGCGTAGATGTCGGGATTAGTCTGCTTATCGAGAAGCGTCAGGCCGCTGTAATGTCCGCTTTGGGCCGGATCTTGCCAAATTGCTAAAGGCGGTTTTCGCGACTTTGCTGTGTAAAGCTGTCAGCCCGGAAACCATCCCTGAGCGGCTGTTGCGGTTGGGTACCAAGCGTCAGATTTTCACCGCTAGAGACACGTGAGAATAAGTAGGCAAATTCAACCAGGCGCTATCGTTGCTAGCTGCGTGGGTATAGATCAATCGACCGATCCAGCTGACGGCATAGAGCTGAGCTATCTTTTGATCGAGATCGCAGCATTACGACCGCGTTCCAATTGCTGTCGATGCAGCTGGGTCAGGCCATGCACCCCGTGCATCTGAGACTGGACGCGCGCGAGCGTGATCGCGCGTTCGGGGGAGATGGCCAGGTTTCGCGATAGCCGGTCGAGATCTCCTGATTTCAATGCATTTCGGTCCGCGGGCGTCAGCCGTCGATTGATCGACGTCGCGATGCCGTCCAGTTCCAGTCGCAACTGCGGGGCGGCGTGCAGCCTCGCGGCCTGTTCGTGAGTCGGCGCCTGCAGGATCGCGGTCAAACCCTCGGAAGGCGCTCGGATTTCCTGTCGTTGGCGATGTTGTTCCTCACGATGCCCGGTTTCGATCTGATGCCGCTCGAAATCGACCGTGCGGCCATAGTCTTCCATGGCAGCGGCGAGCTGTGGCAGATGCGCTTTCGCGGTCTGGTGTTCAGGGCTTTCGGCGCGCAGGAACCCGCTACCCTCACCAGCCATGGGCCCAAACCTTCCGGTCCGGATATCCTGTCCGGCGACGGAACCCGCCATGGCTCCATCGATGCCCTCGACCGTCGCGGATGTGGCTGCGGCATTTCCATAAACGAGTCGCGATAGCCGTTCGATTTCCGAACGCTTTTCCTCAAGCCGTATGGATTGCCGCTGCTTGATCCCTACCTCGGCTTCGCTCAGATCAGGCAAGTCACGTCCGGGAATAAGGACCTCTCCCGGTCGAACATGGCGATCCTGCCTTTCTCCAGTCCTATCCCAGATGGCGGGGCCACCCAACGGTTCTTCCGGAACGGTTAGAGCGATGGTGTTCTGCTCGACGCCGATTCGCTGCTTGACCTCCCTCGCCGTCTTCATGGCATCGTCCTCATCCGACCGGCGGCGCGCCGCCAGGAACCAGGCGAGATCATCGCGTGAGTGGGCCTTAACTTCATCGATCAGCGCCGCGTTGGCGCTTCGGGCCTCCATGCGGGCTACCACTCTGGTCCAGACATTTGCGAAGCTGTCAATTTCCTCACGGGACAATGGACGGCTGCGTGTTTCCTCCAGGACCTGGCGCGCTGTGGCGGCCGCCAGCCATTGTCCATTGGATAGAGCATTCTCATAAACCACCTCGCCATTCGGTCGTTGGATCACGACACGATCGGCGAGCTTGCGGCGCTCGATGCGCTCCAGGCTTTCGGCGAGGCCGGTGACGGCGGCATCATGGACGGCGCGCGGCGGGATACGCGCTGCAGCGCCGGCGTGATGCAATTCCTCAAAGCGGTAATGGCAACCTTGCCAACTGACCCGCGGACTGACGGCCAGCACGCGCGCCTCGATGCGATAGCCGGCCGATCGTCCGGCCGCCATGACCTTCTCGACATTGTCGGGCGTCCGCATCGTGGTTTCGAACACGACGTGGACACCGCGTCCGGTGGCAGCAGTGAGCAGCTTCTCGCTCCAGATGCCGGCATCGGCCTGCGTGAAGCGCGATGCCGTCATCGGATCGGCATTCTGGTGAGCGACAAATCCCGGATGAGAGGACCGCAGATCGTCTCCGACGACGCGGATGACAGGACCGGTTTGCTCCAGCTCAGCATGACTGGCGGTCAGTAGCACCGTTTTACCGGAACCAGGCTGGCCGCCGAGCACGATGAGGGTCGGCCGATCCGCCTTTCCGATATCGTCGGGGAGATAGTCGGGCAGGATCTCGGTGCGAAAGATGTGTTCGTTCTGGGCCTCCGACAACCGGCCGAGGGTAGCTTCGTCCGCCATGGATCAGAGCTCCCGCCAGAACGAGGCCGCGTTTTTGACCCGCGGCCCCCATCCCGCGATCACGGCTTCGATCTGCTCGGGATCGCCGACCCGAATGCGGTTCTGCACCGCAAGGAACTCCCGCCGCTTGGCGCGCAGCGCCTCGGCGCCGGCCGGATCGTTCGCCTCGATGGCGGCGACGCGTTCCGATATCAGCCCACGCGCCTGATTCATGATTTCGATGGCGAGCTCAGCACGCACGATCGCGTCGAG
Organism: Borborobacter xinjiangensis; assembly: GCF_047739745.1. NCBI lineage: Bacteria > Pseudomonadati > Pseudomonadota > Alphaproteobacteria > Hyphomicrobiales > Phyllobacteriaceae > Borborobacter > Borborobacter xinjiangensis. The sequence goes on from NZ_JBLLVA010000030.1 coordinate 39,128, forward strand.
CGTTGTTGTCTGTCCGGCCATTGTCGTGTCCCTTCCGCTATCTCGTGATGCCCTTGGTCTGGTTGAGCGCCCGCATCTGGCGCTCGGCAATGATGTCCTGAGCCTTGTCGGCGCGAACGGCATTCTGCAGCACCTTGAGGCGGGGCTGCATGGCCTCGAAGATCTTGCGCTGCGCCGCCGGCACCCGATCGATGACATTGGCCTGTCCCCGGCCAATCGCGTTCGGCCCGAACCGCCTGTCGAGCGCTTTACTGACGGCTTCGAACTCCGCTCTGACCGTCGCGTCCAGAGAACGGACAAGCTTCGTTATGTCCTTGGGTGACTTTTCGGCAGCGGCCGTCAAACGGGACAGCTCGGATACCGCCCGCGGCGACAGGCCAGGCACCGGCACGCTCATCCGTTCCCGATCGGCAGCAATGGCCGCCTTCTCAGCGTCGAATGCGTCCTGCCAGGCGTTGCCTACCGCAATGACCCCGGCGGTAACGCTCCCCACGGCGGCGACCGCCGCCTTGCGTTCCCGGCCGGTGGCCATGAGCCGATCCATGACGCGATCGGAACCACGCAACGGACCATAGGCAGCAGGATCATTTTCGACGGCACGCGCAATACGCTGCGGCTCGATACCTTTCGCGACCAGATCCTCGATCATCGCGAGCGCCGCAGCAGGATCGCGCCAGACGCGCTGGGCGGCCTCGGCAAGCGCTGCGCGCTGCTGCCTGTAGCGGGGAACCTCCAGCGCACGTGGCTTGGCCTCATCAGCGACAGTTGCCGCGAATTCGGTGACAGCTGCGAGCATCGGCAAGGCCGGTGGCCTGGACATCTCTGGAGCCTTGGCCGGATCGTAGGCCACCGGTGCTGCAATCCGCGACGGATCGCGTCTCTCGGCCAGATATTGCAGTTCGTTGAAGCGGCGCACGGCCGCAAACAGCGTCGTCAGCTCTTGCCGTTTCGCCTCTGACACCCCCTCGGGCATGCGCGCGACCATCTGCTTTTGGGCATACTGGTCGGCCTTCTCGGTAAAGGCGCTCCAGCCGAAACGGGCGGTCAGCGCTTCGCCGACGGCCTTCATCTCCTGCACCAGCGAACGCTTGTCCGAGGCATAGGCGAAGGCGGTCTTGTAGGCGCCCTCCCCGCTCTTCTCGCGCACCGCCTCGATTTCATTGAGCCGCGCCACGGCATGCGGCGACAGCGCTGGAACCGAAAGCGCCATGGCGGCGCGGCGCGCATGTTCGCGGTTCTCATACGTGACCCGGTCACGCTTGAAGTTGTCGGCGTGACTGCGCGCCAGAGGCTCGAGCTCTGCGACAGCGGCAACGGCCTTTGCCCGTTCCTTCCGCGCTATCTGGCCGTCGACCAGGATATCGCTGCCGCGCATGACGCCGAGCATCGAGGGACTGCGAGCAAGATCTTCACCGAGCCGCCGTGGCTCGACATCGAAGGCCGATGCCTGGGCGTTGAGCCGAGCGAGGGCAGCGGCAGGATCGCGATAAATGCGCTCGAGCACGGGCAGCAAGATTGCCTCGCGCTCTTTCCACCGTGCCGACGCCAGATGTTCCATCCGCGCGTCTTCTTCCAGCGAGCGGACAAAATTTGCCTGCGGCGCGAGCAGATATCGCGTCTCTTCGGCAGCCGCCCCAATCTGCGCGGGGGCAATTCCACCGACATATGCCGGATCCACCGTTTTCGCGCGAACCGCCTGATCGTCATAGGAGACGCTGCGCTCCTTCTCGATCGCAAAACCGAGCGCGACGCTGGCGCGCTCCCAAAGTCGGGCCAGGCGATCACGCTGCGCGCCAATCCACGACAGGTGCCGTTCCACCCCCTGCTCCATTCCGGCAGCAAGCTCGATGGCATGATCCATGTTGCGACGGCGGGCGAAGTCGACGATCTGTGCCTGGTAGCCCGCTTCGGATTCGTAATCCAGCGTGGTCGACTTGGCGCCGGAGCGAGACAGCCGCTCGACCAACTGCCTGAACAGCTCCGGGCGATGGCTTTCCTGCGCGAGCCGCTGCTGTCGGGCTTCCGCCGTCTCGACCTGCTTTGCGGTCCAGACACTGCGCTCGACCTCACGTTCCTCAAAGGTCTTCTTGCCGGTTTCGGAATCTACGACGGGCACCTTAACCGTGACTTTCTCAACACCGTCCTTGCGCAACGTGACGGTGTCGCCGATCCCGACGCCGCCTTGTCCCATTGCCCTCGGCAGGCTTACACCCCAGAGGCGATGTACGCTCCCGTCGTCTGTTCTCACATCTGCATAGGGGCTCTCTTTTGCGTCCTCGTCATTCGGACGGAATTTCGCTTCTCCGGTTTCGACCAGTTCGCCGGTGACACCCGCTGCGTGATCGACGCGCTGCGTCCTGCCCCATTTGTCGCGCGGCGCAAAATCCTCGTGCGCCAAATAGAGATCGGCGCGATGGCGATGCCGCGACATCGCCACATAGGCGAGATGCTGATCCATCATGCCGGTGGCGAGCACGAGCGTCCGGTCGACGGTCGACCCTTGAGATTTGTGCACGGTCGCCGCATAGCCATGGTCGACATTGCGATAGGTCTCCTGGCCGAAGGTTACCTCTCGGCCCGCATCCAGCTTCACCGTGAGCAGGGTCTCGCCGCGCTCGTTCGTCGTGCGAACGACGGTGCCGAGCATGCCGTTCTTGACGTGCTGCACGGAAAGATGCTCGGCACGTTTCTCAAAGAAGCGCGCGTTTTCGAGGAAGATCAGTCGGTCGCCAACAGCGAACTGCCGCACACCGCGGTCGGTCTGGTATGGGCGTTCCTCACCAAGCGCACCCTGCTTCCGCATCACGGAGCGGATCGCATGGTTCAGCTTTCCGACATCGTCATTGGTTTGCGCCAGAACCAGCAGTTCCGAACCGTTCAAGGCGCGGTTGTCGGATTCGGCCTTCTTTCGGTAATCCTCCCTCGCCTGCCCCCAATCCTCGACGATCCGCTCGATCACCGCATCGCGCGTTTCGAGCTGGACGATGCGGTCGTGCTGCGCATAGGCATCAAGCGCCTCTTCAATCTTTCCGCGTGCGAACAGGCGAGAGGCATCCCGCGCCCACTGCTCGCGCTGGCGGCGCACACCGGTCAATTCGGCAAAACCGATGCGTTCGACAATCGCCCGGAATGCCGCGCCCGCCTGGATCGGCTGGAGCTGCATCGGATCGCCGACCAGCACCGCTTTTGCGCCGGCGTCTTCCACGATTTTGAGCACGCGCGCCAATTGTTCCGACGACACCATGCCCGCCTCGTCGATGACCAGCACATCGCCCTTTTGCAGCGTGTCGCGACCGTCCGCCCACCCCAGCTCCCATGAAGCAAGCGTGCGCGATCTGATCCCCGAACTTTCTTCGAGTCCTTCTGCCGCCTTGCCCGCGAGCGCTGCGCCGATGACGCGACGGCCGTCTATCTCCCAGGCAATGCGCGCCGCATCGAACAGGGTCGATTTGCCCGCACCGGCCAACCCGACCACGGCGGATATGGCGCTGTCACCGGTAACATGCCGAACCGCATCGACCTGTTCGGCGTCGAGCCTGAACGGCTTTTCCGGATCGCGGCTTTCGACCACGAGAATGGCGTCATCGACCTTTTCGGACGTAACCTTGAAGCCAGATCGACGCGAAAGCTCCTGCGCCGACTGCGCCATATCGAACTCGGTGCGCAGCATAGCGCGCGTGGTGAACACCGCAACGTCGCAAACCCTTCCGGTGTCCGGATCGATCTGCTGCGGCTTCAGCGTCACCAGATCCGACGACGCCATCAGTTGCGCGCGGATGTTGGCGAAGACGGTGGGATCGTCGACATAGCGATGCAGCGCCCTGGCGATTTCCCACTCATCGAATGTCGAGCGTTCACGACTGAGCTGCTTCAACAAAAGACCCGGTTCGTCGGCAAGGCGGTCGGCCATTTCCTGCCGACGCGCCAGAGCGGCGGGAGCAAAATACATCTCCCTGCCCTTTCGGGCCAATGCCGCCTTTGCCGGGCCGAGATGGCTTTGGGCGATGCCGTCGAGCCCCTGCTCGGCATAGGCACGACCGTCCAGACGGATATCGTGGCCGGCAAGCGCCAGATGCTTGTTAGCCGTCTCCGCCCAGCCAATCTTCCAGACCTTCATCGTGTCCTTGTCGCCGGCCCACAGCCGGTAGACGATCTTGCCCTTCGGCCGATCAGGGGTCACGACACGCAGCGGCTTGCCGTCATCGCCGAGAACCGCGACCTTCTTCTTGCCGAAACCGTCATCGGTCAAAGGCCGCAAGGTGGTCATCAGGTGGATATGTGGATTGCCTTGCCTGTCGTGATAGACCCAGTCGGCAACCATGCCAGCTGACGTGAGGTTGTCGCGCACGAATTCACGCACCAGGGCAATGTTCTCCGCCTTCGACAGCTCCTCCGGCAGCGCGAAGATCATCTCGCGGGCAAGCTGCGCGTCCGCCCGCTTCTCGAACGTATCGACGGCATTCCACAGCACCTCGCTGACGCCGGCAATCGTTCGACCGTCGATGGTGCGGAGCCACGCCGGCGTTTCGTCCGGCAGCGCCAGCTCCTCATGCACAAGCTCGGCCTTGCCGCCCTCATAGCGGAAGCTCATGCCGGTCTGCTCTTCCTCCATCCTCGTACGATGGCGATAGGCGGCAGCCGAGACGACACTGCGTCCCGCTCCCCGACTGATCAGCTGTGCCCGTACGAACATGATCGCCATGCGATCCAGAACCTCTTCAAGCCAAGTCGCGTTCCGCGACGTATATTGCGCCCTCGAACAGATCGGCCTGCCAAGACCGATGCCGCTTCTCGGGATGCGCCCTTGCGGGCGCAGACCAAAAATGAGCCTCACAGCTTGATGGAAACTAGCACCTTTTACTATGCGTTTCCATACTGTATGATCGCCGCGCAAAGAAAGGCTTCCGGAAAGGAAAAGGCGGATAATGCGTGCTAAAACATCGATTTCAGAGATTGACGCCCAAATTGAGAAACTCCGCGAAAAACGCCGTGGAATTCTCGCAAAGGCCAATGAGCGCTTCGCGCGCGCGGCCGCCAAGGCGGGCCTAACCGAGATGGACATTCCCGACAACGAGCTCGACGCCGTCTTCGAGGAGATCGCCGCGCGATTTCGCAAGGGGGCCAAGAGGCCTTCAGGCGCATCAGCTTAAGCGCCTCGATCGGCGCATTCTGGCCCTGGAGCGAAGGCGGCGGCAGACGATGACAGAGGATCGCAAGAAGGACGCGCGCGAGAAGATCACGCTCGGCGGCTTGGTCGTGAAGGCCGGGCTGCGACAGGCCGACCGCGCATTTTTGCTCGGCGTGCTGCTGGAAGCTTCGACCGTGCGTGTCGGGTCAGCCGAGCATCATCGGCTGAAAGCAAAAGGCGGCATGGCCTTCCAGCGGGATCGGATGAATAGCGCGGAAACGGCGAAGGCCGGAACCGCCGCAAGTGATGGTTCTGAGAACTCCACCGGTGACTGAGCGCCAGCGAGAGGATGCCGGAGATGGCAGGCAAGTCCAAACTGAAGCCCGCGTTGCTATGGGCAATCGTGCCTGCGGCGGTCACAGCGATCACGCTGATGATCACATCGTACAGGTGGCAGGGAATGGCTGCGAGCTTCTCGCCTGATCACGCCTACTGGTTCCTGCGCTCCGCGCCCATTCCCAATCTGCTTTTCGGTCCGATCGCGGGACTGATCACCGTGTTCGCGCTGCCGATGCATCGCCGCCGGCCGGTGGCGATGGTCAGCTTGATCTGCTTTCTCGGGGTCGCCGGCTTCTACGCTTTGCGTGAATATGCGCGCCTCTCGCCATCTGTCGAGAGCGGTGCGGTGACCTGGGACGAAGCGCTGTCCTATTTCGACTTCTTCGCCGTCATCGCCGCGGCCGTCGGTTTCGTCATCGTGGCGATTTCGGCGCGGATATCGGTCGTGGTGTCCGATCCGGTGAAGCGTGCAAAGCCCGGAACCTTCGGCGATGCGGATTGGCTCACGATGTCGGCGGCCGCAAAGCTGTTTCCGCCAGACGGCGAGATCGTCGTCGGCGAGCGCTACCGCGTCGACAAGGAGACGATCCGTGACGTGCCGTTCGATCCATCAGATCGCGAAACATGGGGCAGCGGCGGGACCGCACCACTGCTCACCTACAAGCAGGATTTTGATTCAACCCATATGCTGTTCTTCGCCGGATCCGGCGGTTTCAAGACGACCAGCAATGTCGTGCCGACGGCGCTGCGCTATACCGGGCCATTGATCTGCCTCGACCCATCGACCGAGGTCGCACCGATGGTGGTCGAACACAGGACGCAAACGCTCGGCCGCGAGTGCATGGTCCTTGATCCGACAAACCCCGTCACGGGTTTCAACGTCCTCGACTGGATCGAAACCTCAAAACACAAGGAGGAGGATATTGTCGCCGTCGCCCATATGCTGCTGTCGGAAAGCGCGCGGTTCGAATCCTCGACCGGCAGCTACTTCCAGAACCAGGCGCACAATCTTCTGACCGGATTGCTCGCCCATGTCGTGCTCTCGCCGGAATATGCCTGCCGACGAAACTTACGCAGTTTGCGCCTGATCGTTTCTGAGCCGGAGCCGTCGGTTCTCGCCATGCTGCGCGATATTCAGGAGACATCGGCATCCGCGTTCATCCGCGAAACGCTCGGCGTCTTCACCAATATGACCGAGCAGACGTTCTCCGGCGTGTACTCCACGGCATCGAAGGATACGCAGTGGCTGTCGCTCGATGATTATGCCGCCCTCGTCTGCGGTCGATCGTTCAAGTCGAGCGATCTCGTCGCCGGCAAGCGGGACGTGTTTCTGAACATCCCCGCCGCCATCCTGCGGTCATATCCGGGCATTGGCCGGGTGATCATCGGCTCGCTGATCAATGCGATGACACAGGCCGATGGCGCTTTTCAGCGCCGGGCCCTGTTCATGCTCGATGAGGTCGATTTGCTTGGCTATATGAGCGTTCTCGAAGAGGCGCGCGATCGCGGCCGCAAATACGGCATCACCTTGATGTTGATGTATCAGTCGGTTGGACAGCTCGAACGGCATTTCGGGAAAGACGGCGCGACGTCCTGGATCGATGGCTGCGCCTTCGCCTCCTATGCCGCGATCAAGGCGCTCGAAACCGCAAGGAACGTCTCGGCGCAATGCGGCGAGATGACCGTCGAGGTTCAGGGCAAATCCCGCAATGTCGGGTGGAGCAATTCCAACAGCGGGTCGCGGCGGTCGGAAAGCCTCAACCTGCAACGCCGCCCTCTGATCATGCCGCACGAAATCACGCAGCACATGCGCAAGGACGAGCAGATCATCATTGTGCAGGGCCACGATCCGATCCGCTGCGGGCGAGCGATCTACTTCCGGAGAAAGGACATGGATGCGCAGGCCAGTCCGAACAGGTTCGTCAAGACTGCCGGCTAGTTTTTGGCCGGTACCGGTCGAATGGATCCAGCCGGCCAGATCGGGCGCGCGTGATCGTCAAACACGCGCCGCGCTATCCGTTCATGCTGGCCGACGACATCACCCGCCGCATGAACAAGTCTTCGCTCGCGAATTTGCACTTTGGGATGCGAGCCCGGAAGCGCACCTCATCGCAGCGGCAACATTCGGGGTCGGGGTCTCCGGCATCGCAGCGATCAAGGCGATCGCGCTGATGATGGTCAGCGAACGGTGGATTCCGTTTGAGAGCCAGGACGAGGGCATGCTGCTTCACGCGCTCACGAAGCGTGATTCCATATTCGTGAAGGGACTGCGTTACAATTTGCCGCCGACACAGCTGATGGCGAGCGTCGTGCTGACCCGTGACGGGGGGCAGCCCATCGCGAGACCCTCGAACTGCTTGTCTCGGAGAGCGGGATGGATCCCTGGATATGGGACATTGCGGAGGGACCAATGCTTGATCTTCCTCTGTAAGCGGTGCCTGGAAAGCCGTCCGCAGTGGACGGCCTCGTAGTCGCGAGAGGATCGTCACGCGTCTGCGCAGAGACCGCTTGCGGGCTCCGGGAGCGCCGATCGTACGGTGCGAGTAGAGCCGTCCCCGAATGGGCTCGCCCAAGATCGTCCTAACCCGGCGCCTTGGGTCCCTTGGCCGGAGGGGCTACTCTCCCTCGTTCTTGATACAGCCCGATTTGGACTACGCGCGCATAGTCGCAGGGCAAGACGTTGGTCGAGGAATGGCTTGCTCATCATGGCGTGGACACGACAGAACTGGTGAACTGATCCATCACCAAATGAATCGGTTGCACGCGCCCGATTCAAAGAAGTCGTTGGACCTTGAAAGCGAAGAGCGCGACCCTGTCCCTATGATCATGCAACCCTATCAGCTTTACGTGGAGCGGATGGATCCCGCGAAGAACATGGCCCGGTTTTACGCCATGTCGATCGAGGCGACCTTGTTCGGAGACGTCTGTCTGACCCGCAGATGGGGACGCATCGGCGCGCGTGGCCAGGCCATGCAACATCATTTCAACAAAGAGGAAGACGCCGTGCAGCTCTTCCTCGAGCTGCTGCGCAGCAAACGCGTGCGCGGTTACGGCCCGCAAACGCGCGGCCAGCCGCATAGTCGCCGGGCTCGGCGAACCCCATAGGCCGGTCGATCCGGCCTATGAGGTTACGTGTCAGGCGAAAGCCTCCTAGAAAGGAGGCTCGGCGTTCATCAGCGCCTCTTGCTCGGCCCAGATGACTTCACGCTCGGCAAGAGCGAGTTCCAGAGCGGCCTCGATTTCGTGACGCTCGTCGCGGTAGACAGCGTTGCGCAGCTCGGCACGCAGTTCCTCAATGTGTTGATCGATCGACATGTCGCCGTCTCCCTGATGTTGGTGAAAGACGACGTCGGCTGTCATGGCAGAGCGGACGCGCCAGGAATCGCGCAAGCGACCGGCTGAGCCGGCGAGTGGGGGAGCCGAAATGCGCCAGCATTTTGGGGAACCGCGAAGTCCTTGGGGCTTTCGGATCGCCATGGCAGGCTCGGACGATCTGAGCACACTCCCGCCCCTTCGGTTGGCGGCAGAAAGCCCGGAGCAGGCTCGATGCCTGGTTACGGCTTCTCCATGCACACGAGGAACCCCGCCTGTGCGGCTGGGTCCTCTGTCTGGGGCGATCAGTCCCGGTTAGGGCGGGACCAGATCAGCTGCAGGCCTTCCTCGCCTTCCACCTCGATCAGGGTGGCGTAGATCGGAGCGGGGAAGCTCGGGTCG
>NZ_JBLLVA010000031.1:0-47572 GCF_047739745.1 Borborobacter xinjiangensis
GAAGCCAATCATCCAATCCGTCGAAGGCTGTTCGACGACGAGGTTGCCGATAGGCAATCACACCGCCTTCGCGAAGATATCGCCGAACCGTGTTTCGCGCGCAGCCAAACTCCTGTGCAATCCGCTTCGCTCCCCAGCCTCGTTCATGAAGGCGCAGCATCGCCCCAACTTCTTCCGCTTGAAGCATCGCCTCTCCCTGCATTGTCCCCGAGAATGCAGGTGTCGCCGAAAGCTCTGTCGTCATCTATCCGTCCTCTCAAAAGAGAGGGGGTCAGTTCTTCCTTTCGTCCGGGGGGCAATTTCTCATTTCGCCTGACAGCTGCTGGCGTCAAGATCCCTATGTGACGAATCCAACTGGCTGGCCGTCCAGATATCCCGGTGTCTGGCGCTTTGCATAAATTCTGCACAGTTCGTGGATGATCCAGCATCTCGTTGCTCCGCCCCAGTCCTGGGCGGGGATGTTCATGCGAAGTCCTCAATCTGTTCGGGTTCGGCGAATATATTGGTACAGGATCATCGCACCGGCGCTTGCAATGTGCTCGGTAAAGACAAAAGCTGGTCTGAGGCAAACGAAAGGGTGCGCGGGCATGCGGCGGGACACTGTGTATGGCAACGACGGACTTGGGGGCAATCTCGGGCTTACCGGGCCCAGCGGGGCACAGATGAAAGCCGACGCCGCGCTTGCCATTGCGTCCGCGCTGCATGAACGCGACCTGTCGATAGAGCAGGCCGCCGCGATCGCCAGGCTGGAGCCGGGTCAGCTGCGCGGGATTGTCAGCAAAGGGCGCGTGGACGGCCTGTCGCTGGAGCAGCTAAGATTGGCGGTCGAGAGGCTCGAGAGGCGAGGGAGGAAGTCGTGACTTACGAGATCAAGCATCTGGACCTGTGGCGCAACGCGGTCGCCAGCGAACTGGCGCGCGCGGCCATCGGCGACGGCCCGGCCGATTTCTACGAAGCCATAATAACATACGAACGGATCGCCAAAGAACGGGACCGCAACGAACAGGCGAAGGGGTTAGGGGACTGAGGACACACCATCGCAAATTGTGTCGCATAGCGCGGGCAGATGAGAATTAGTTGGGCCTCGCTTCATGTTGAGAGCCTGTATTTCCATCCTAGCGGGGATGTCGAACCGCTGGCCTGTTGCGCCGACGTTGTGCTGCCTAGAAGTGGGCATTCCCGCTGAAAACTACTGTTGTTCCTCATCCGGCGCTGTGCGCCTGGCTTCGGCGATGAGCGCGCGATTGAATTCGTCCTCGGACCAGCCGGCGTCCTCGAAGAATTCCCAAAGACCGGCGATGGCGTTTTCCATGTGTATTGCGCATTCTTTGTTTCTGCTTGGATGGTGGGGTGGCAACGTCGGTGAGGGAATGTCCAAGATGGCTCCTTTGTGTAGGGTCCCGAATAGCGCGGACCTGGGGTCAGCCGAAATTATCAGCCGGTTAGCGGCGCAAGTCCATTCGTTTGGAATGATGTTGCAACAGCTCGCCGCATAGGTACCCCCGGGCAGTGCAAGATTCCGGCGACGCCAGGTACCCGTGCTGAGATGTCGCGCTGTAATTGGTGCCGCTTCCCTGATTTCGATGACGGGCTATGTCCATGTCTATGCGCGGGTGAAGCGCCTCCACCCCGATCGCGTTGCTGGGAACGCGTTTCGAGTCATTGCGCGTCCCCAGCCACCAGTTTGAGCCTTGGCTGCGCGTCGAGAACGTCCCGGACCTCATCGCCGGAGAGCCGGCCCTTGTCGCGCAGCGCATGCGCCAGGCGTTCGACATCGCCGCGCCGCGCCGCCACGATTTTCTTCGCCTCGTCGTAGCAATCCGAGATCGTCTTTTCGACACGCGACCGGGTGAGGTGATCGAACTGGACGAGCCGCAGCAGTTCGTCGGGGTTGACCGTCGACAGATAGGTCAGACCGCTGCCCAGCCCCATCGACGCTTCCATCGCCGCCGCGGCCAGGGTCGCGTTATAGAGGTCGCTCCCGGCGGTGCCGCCACCGCCGTCGGTCCGGTTGCCGAGCACCACCTCTTCGGCTGCCAGTCCGCCCAATCCGCGCATGATACGCGCCCGGTAGTCAGTAGCCGACGATAGCAGCCCGCCGTCATCTTCCCACACGACTTTGCCGGCGGCCTGCTGGGCGCCCGCGTCGGCCATGGCCAGCACCACCGAAGCGTCGACGACGCGCCAGCGCCCACATTCCAGCCCGACGACGGCATGTCCCGCCTCATGGATGGCGGTGCGCCAGAGCGTGTCGGTGGGCACGGGGATGAGGGAAGGCAGTTCCTCGGTGAGATCACCGAGCTGCATTTCCCGACGCGCGCGCCGCGCCGTGCGCCGCGCTTGCCGGACGAGTTGCTCAAGGGCCGCGCCCGACCAGCCTTCCGTCCGTTCGACGATGGGCGACAGGTCGTCATTGCGCAGCGCGCCCTGGAGATGCCAGCGCAGGATGCCGGTCCTGCCCTCGGCATCGGGAAGCGGAATGACGACGTGCCTGTCGAGCCGTCCGGGACGGGTGATCGCGGCATCCAAAAGTTGCGGGTGATTGCAGGCGCCGACGATGACGACGCCTTCCCGACCGTCGGCACCGTCCAGGCATTCAAGCAGGCCGTTGACCACTTCGGTGCAGTACGGGGCGTTGTCGCCGCTGAATTTCTCGCGGTCGCCGACGGCATCGATTTCGTCGATGAAGAGAATCGACGGCGATTTGTCCCTCGCCTCCTTGAACGCGCCATACATGGCCTTGAGCAAATCGCCCATGTGGCCGTTGGACTGCCAGCACGCAATCGAACCGGCGACAAGAGGCACGCCGCAGGTCCTGGCCAGCGCGGCCGCGAAGGTCGTCTTGCCGGTGCCGGGAACGCCGCTCAACAGGATGCCGCGCTCGACATCCGACCACGCAATCCTGCCGGCCTTCCAGTCTTCGAGATCGATCGCGAGCTCCCGGCCCCAGTCGCCGGCTTCGCCGAGGCCATGCAGATCGTCGAGCGTCGGCGCCGAGACTTCCGGCTTGGCCTTGTCGTTGCTGATTGCGGCCAGGGCCTCACGCATGATTTTCAGGGCGATGGTCATCGGCCGCCCTTTGCGGAACGCGCCGGCGATGGCGTCGATCGGGGCCTGCGCGACGATCGCGGCATCGGCCGATGTCATGTGGAAGCCGAACATGACGCGCACCGCCGCTGCGACATCCCTGGCCGATACCGGAGAAGCGGCGACGACCGCGTCGGCGATCAGTTCGAAACGGGCGGGAAGGTAGTCCCGGCTTTCGGCAAGAACGACGACACGGTCGTGCTGACGGACCGCCTCGGCGATGTTCGTTTCGTTCCTTTTTGCTCGCCGGGGATCCGGATCGGCGGTGACGACGGTGGCATCCGAACCGAATGACGATCGGCCGCGGTCGATGAGGAGGCCGGCGACATAGGTGTACAAATCGGCTTGTCCGCTCGGGATGACGAGGCCGAGGACGATCGGCCGCCGCAGAGCGAACGCCGGAACGTTTCGGCAGGCGCGCACGATGCCAAAATAAATCAGCATCTGCGGCAGGGTCCTGATGCCGTCAGGGATGCCTTTCCGTTTGGTGGGTTTCTGTTTCATGGGTTTCGCTTTTCGAGCATGGCTCCGCCGTCCGGCGGGATGCCGGCGGCCGAGCATTGATCTGGGGGCGGGAGGTTGCCGCCTGGCGCTCACGCGTGAGCAAGAGCTGTCTGCAGTCCGGGCAGGACCGCGACCAGCTCCTTGAAGGTGCGCGGCGTGAACGCCACGTCCTCGCAGTCGACGCCGACGTCGCGCGACCTTCCGAGATGCGGGATGGTCGCGTGGCTGTGGCCGTAGAAATGATATGAGTTCTGGCGGTGCGCGCCTTGCCAGGTCCTGTGCGCATAGTGGCTGAGAAAAACGCGGCAGCCTTCGTCATCGACTTCCAACGACTCGACCGGCGGCCGCTCCCATGGCAGCGCGAGGATGTGCGGCAAGACATGTCCCGGCCCTCTGCGGCAATCGTGATTGCCGAGGATCAGGACCTTGCGGCCCCGGAGCTGGCGGAACGCCCATTTGGCGTACTCGGCATCGGCGATGGCGAAGTCACCGAGGTGGAACACGATGTCGTCCCTGCCGACGACGTCGTTCCAGCGCTCGATCATGAACCGATCCATTTCCGGCACCGAGGCGAACGGCCGATTGCAATGGCCGATGATGGCCTCGTGACCGAAATGCGAATCCGATGTGTAGAATTTGCGGATGAAACCCATGACGCTCTCCAGATACAAACTGCTGATCGCGCCGGTGGCGGCGCGGTGACTTCAGGCAGCTATGCGTATCGAGAGCGTCTTCATGGTTCGGTTCCTCGGTTGCGATCACCCTACCGGACAAGATCTAAGGAAGTGCGATCGCTAGGTTGTTCGTTACAGGGCTCGCCACGGCGGCGTCAAGCCGGCTCCGCTGATGTTTGCGTCCGGAAAAATAAATCTCGCCGTCAATTCTGTTGACGGGTCCTGAAGAACGCTAGGCCGAATCCGGTCAGCTTTGCCGGGACCCGGCCGAAGTCGCCCGCCGGCTATTGTCGCGGCCCAGAAGACGCCGAACGATCGGTGTCATGAGCGGGATCGGCACATACAACTCGGCAAGTGGAGCGCAGGTCTTCAACGAAGCCTATGCCAATGCGCGCGCCGCCCGTTCCGCCGCTCTCGCCGACGAAAGGGAGCGCAGGAAGCGCCGCCGCGCCCGCAAGCAAAGGGTGATGCCCGAAGGTCTGAGCGCCGCCGCGCAGCGCACATGGCGGCTCAAAGAACAGCTCCGCCGCGAAGATGCGAAGACGTTTGTCGAGAACGCCCGGTTCGAGGCCGGCCTCGTCAAGCAGCGGCTGAAGGAAGGCTTCCGGCTCATCACTCCGAGGAAGGTCTACGGCCGCTGGCGCGAAGACGTTCACGAGAAAGGCCTCCGCAGCGAAGCCTTCGGTCTGCCCGGGAGGATGTTTGTCGCCGCCTGCCACAAGGGCGGCGAGCTGCGCATGTCGTGGGACAAGGCCAACCTCGGCGTGGAAAGCCGCTCCAAGCTGTTGTCGTTGGACCTGCCCTATGTCGAAGGCAACAAAACCTTCCTGGGCTACTGGCGCATCGATCTCGACGAGACCTGGCCCTCGCTCGATGCCTTCATCGACGATGTCCGGCAGCTGGTCGGCTGCACGATCCCCTTTGCGCCGCATCTCGTCGCCGGAGACGAACTGTCCGACGGCAGGTTCGCGCGGCCGCATCTGTATTTCCTGCTGCCGCCCGGCGAGGCGGTCTGGAACGATCCCGAAGATCGCCGCTGCAATATGCGCACCGTCAAATTCTTCGAGGCCGTCTATTACGGCATCGTCGATGCGCTGAGATCGCTGAAGGCCGATCCGGGCGCGCCGGCGGCCACCCAGCGTGGCAAGAACCCGCTGTCGCCTCTGGCGACCGGCTATGTCATGAACGACCGTGAGTTCATGTCCATGTCGGACTGGGCGGGCTGGGTCGACACGTCGCTCAACCGGGAGGCGCTCGTCCGCCAGCGAGCGGCCGAGAAGACCGGCATCGAGCTTGCGACCTCGAACGAAATCTTCACCGCCATTCAGAAGCAAGCCTACACAATCCTGCGAAGGTGGCATTTTGATTCCGATTTGCGACTGCGGGCACCCGAAGGGACCGTTGCCGACAGTCTGCATCAGGCTCTCGAGCCGGTTGCGCAGGAAATGGTCGCCGGCCTGCCTGGACGTCGCCGCATGTCGGAAAGACAGGTCGCGCTGCTTGTTGCACGGGTGTCGTCCTATGCCGCTGGAGCGTTCGATCCCGCGAAGCTCGAAAAGGCAATCGTCCGCAAGGCGCTGATGCATGTCGTCGGCCATCTGCCGACAGTCCGTGAACGCCAGCAGGTCGCCGCGAAATACGCTTCCAAGGAGAGGGCGGACAAGACGCTCCGGAAGCTGGTGGACGCCTGGGACTTGCTGGCCGTCGGCACCACCGCAGTCTCCAAGTCCGCCCTGGCGCGCGAGGCCGGAGTTTCACGACCGACCGTCTATGCCAGGTGGGCCGAACTCCAGGCTGCTCTCGACGCTCGCAGGGGGTGTAAAGTTCGGTGTATAGATAAAAAGCCTGTGGTGCTCCCGACGGGCATGGTCATCACCAGCACGGTCGCTGATGACTTGGCGCCGCCTTTACCCGATCCGCTGAATGACTGCACCGGAATGCCCACGGCCAGGGAGACCTCGGAGGTTCGGGTCATGATGGAACGCAAACGCGAGCCAGCGCCACCGATCACCCTGCCTCTCTGTTCCAACGTTCTGTCCCTTGTGCCTCCGCGCACCCTTGAGACCGCCGACTGGACGTCCGTCGCTGATCCTGGGGAGGATAGCGCTGACGATGACGACCTCGACGCCATGATCCTCGCCGCTCAGGAAGCATTCCTGACGGCGGACTTCGAATCCCTTCCGGACTGGGACGAGGAGGGCGAGCGCATCTACCATGTGCCGGGCCAGCAGCATTACAGGCGGGTAAAAATTTCCGCATCCAAGGCGAACGCTTGTTCTGCTCTGAAGAGGAACGAAGGCGGCGGGAACGCAGTACCGAATCCCTCAACAAACTGCTGGAAGACGCGAGGCAGAAGCTCAACGGGCACATCCCGAACGATCGACAAGGACCGCGACGAGCACATCAACAGTTTCAGGAAGCTGACAACCTGTTCCCCGGAGGCCGTCGTCAATGGCTAAGGGACGTGCGACCGGAAGGAAAAGCGGCATCAGTGCAGGGCGAATGACGGCCATCAAATCACTGATTGTAGCGACCGCCGCGATTGGCAGTTGCCTTCGGCTGGCTCTCTCGAAGCGCTCGACGCCACGCTGCGACTCATCAAGTCGAAATTGACGGCATCTTGGCCTTCGATGAACTGCTGGTCGAAGAACTTAGCCTGCGTGAGCGCCGATGCATCAAGGCCACCCCTGATGATGTCCAGACTAACCACCACCAAGACGCTCGCGGGCTCCGACTTCACCTTCCAGCGCTCGCTCGATAAAGCCGCATCATGGCGCTGGCCGAGCTGAAGTTGATCGAGCGGGCGGAGGTGATGCTTCTCTCGGCCCTCCCGGCACCGGCGAAAGCCACTTGGCAACAGCACTTGCCGTCGAGGCCGTGAAGGCAGGGAGAAGTGTCTACTTCTCAAAGCTCGCCGATATCATCGCCTAGCTGTTCAGTCCCGGCATTTGATGGATTGGATCGATGATGAATCGATCCGGCTCTGAAGTCCACTGTTTGCAGATGAACTCGTATGGCGTCAGGCCCTTGAGGGTCTTCAGTCGTCGTCCGAAATTGTGTGCTTCGATGAAGTCCTGAAGGTGCCGACGCAACTGATCGTGATCGTCGTAATGGAAGCGTTTGACGGTGGCCTCTTTGATGGTCCGGTTCATCCGCTCCACCTGTCCGTTCGTCCAGGGATGCTTGATCTTGGTCAGCCTGTGCTGGATGTCGTTTTCGTCGCAGACCCGATCGAAGATATGGTGGAAAGCGTACGTGTCACAGGCCCGGTTTGTGAACTGGATGCCATTGTCGGTCAGTACGGTGTGGATGGTGTAGGGCACCGCCGCGATGAGATCGCGCAGGAATGGCGCCGCGATCATCTTGCCTGCCTTGAGATGGAGCTGGGCGAAGGCGAACTTCGATGTCCGGTCGATGGCTACGAACAGATAGAGCTTGCCCTCAGCAGTCTGCACCTCTGCGATGTCGATGTGGAAATAGCCGATCGGATAGCTCTTGAACTTCTTCCTGGCTGGCTTGTCGCCCTCGCAGCCGGGAGATGCCATGGCGCTCCAGGCAGCGATGCAACGATGATCGGGACAGATGCGGGATCGTCGCCTGAAGGGCATAGAGGCAGTCATCGAGCGGCAGCAGCGTATGCTTGCGGAAGGCGACGATGATGGCCTCATCCTCCAGCGACAGCACCGTGGAATGCGGCTCCTTCGGCCCGGTCGGCAAATCGGCAACCGATGTGCGCTTTTTCCATTTCGCAACGGTCTTCTGATTGATCCCGTAGCGCTTGGCCAGCGTCCTTAGGCTCTCTTGACTATGTTGTATCGCTCGACGGACTGCCGCTGTCGTCGTGGCGCTCCCGTGGTGAACTTGTCCCATAGTGCATCCTTCCATTCATGAGAAAAGATTGCACCATCAAAATGCGGGATCAAACACCTAGCTGGCGAAAGCTGAACGCGAGGGGCAACTGCGGGAGTGGATCCGTTATGCAATCGGATCGACAAGCCTCATCATCTCCCATTGCAAGAGAGCCACCATCGAAACCCCTTGACGGGGGAGTACACCGTTCGTAAGCGGGCTATTAGCATCTGGCAAGAGTTTGCATCATCTCGCAGTCCACCTTCCTCAACCTGCAGGAACCCCCCCGCAGTCGTGACCCCAAGCGCATAGCGCTGGTCAGCGACTGGTGCCTGCCGCGCCAGGGTGGGATAGAGACACACATTCTTGCTCTCGCCAAGCAGTTAAGACGGCGGGGCGTCGAAACGACGATCGTGACAAGCTTTCCCGGCAGCCCGGAGATCGACGGCATACCGATAGACCGACTCGACTGTTTTCGCTTGCCCTTGGTGCAACTGGCGGCATCGCCACAGTTGGTAGGCAAGCTCCGCGAACGCTTTGAAGCCGGCCGATATGAGATGATTCACATCCATTCAAGCATCGTGGCGCCGCTCTGTTTTGCGGCTGTGCCAGCGGCGCGTTCGCTGAACCTGCCAATGGTCGTGACGCTCCACTCCGTCATGCGGACAATGCCTTTTTTCCTGTGGCTCGCCGACCGCGCAATCGGCTGGCTGGATGATGACTTAACGCTGACTGCAGTGAGCGGTCTTATCGCCGCGCAGATCCAGGATGCCATGCCGGCGAGCCGAATTCGCATTTTACCCAATGGCTTCGATCAAGATTTATGGAACGCCAAACCCCAGCGCCAGAAAGACCGCGAGAGGCAGATCCAGTTTGTCTCGGCACTTCGCCTTCAGCCACGTAAGCGCCCTTTCGCGCTTGTCGATGCCTTTGCTAAAGCCGAGTGCCAGGCATCGCGCGACGGATTAGGCCTGACACTTACCATCGCTGGCGACGGGCCGTTGCGCCCACGCCTTGAGCGACACATCGCCCGAAGAAATCTACGTGGAAAGATCAGACTCGTGGGCTGGCAAACGCGCGAACAGTTAGCGACACTCTATCGCGCTAGTGCTTTGTTCATCATGCCTTCGATTAAGGAAGCCTTTTGCATTGCCGCCTTGGAGGCAAGGGCGGCAGGTCTTCCCGTTCTCGCGATGAAGAGAACGGGAATCTCCGACTTCATTCAACACGGCGTCTCTGGCGTGCTGGCAGATGACGACGACGAGATGGCGCACGAGATGGCTGCCCTTGCCGCCGACCCGGAGAGGCTGCAAAAACTGTCACTACACAGTGGTGATCTCACTCGTTACGACTGGAAGGCGCTTGCTGCGGATCATATCGCCCTCTACCGACGAGTCCTTGCCCCGTAGTGACTATCTGCTGTGATCCTTGAAATCCGAGACGCGCAGGAATGTCGCCCTGGCATCGCGAAAGAGGCGGATGACGGAGCGGAAGTCTTCAAGTGCAGTGTCTCCGGTCCGGAACCGGCAGTCCACGCGGATCGGGCTGCGGGTCAAATCGACGAATTCCCATGGGTGCACGAAAAGCACGACCGGGCTCTTGAGCGCTTTCAACCAGCGATCCCGGATGATGGCCGGGAGCCGTAAAGCGCTTGACGTGACCGATGCAGGAAGGCGTGTCACTTGCGCCACGGATCTGTTTGGCTTTTCTTGAAACTTGTAGCTGGCGCGGGAGGAATCGGTCGTGATGCCGGCATCAGCCAAAAGTGGCAAGAATTTCTCGGGAAGTCGCAGGTACGGCGCGCGAAATGACGTGACCGGCGCAAAACCGCGCAGGATGGAATTGGTGTGGGTGATCTCGAGCCGGGCGCGTTCTTCATCGAATGTCGTGAAAGAAGCATGGCTGAAGCCATGACAGCCGATCTCGTGCCCTTTCTCGACAAGAGCTTCCACCATCTGTGGGTAGCGGGAGGCTGTTTGTCCGGTAACGAAAAAGGTCCCTGGCACCGCCTCGTCGGCGAAAAGTTCGACAAGCCGCGGCATGCCTTCCTCGACGCCGCGCCAGGTCCACAGATAGGGTGGGCAGTCCGGCTCGACGTCCACCGTGAGATACACATCGGGACCCGGCTTCCATCGCTCCTGTCCGCTTATCACATTGCAGGCGCTCGGTTTCGTCATCTCACGCCAGCAGCGGCATAAAGACAAACCGCGCTACAAGGATCGCGTATATCGCCGCCAGAAGGTCATCGAGAATGACAAAAAACCCGCCTTTCCACCTGCGGTCCGCGACATAAACAGGCCAAGGCTTGAAAACGTCGAAGAGGCGAAACAGCAGGAATGCAATTGCTCCCATCAATATTCCAGGCGCGACGAATTCAAGGACGAGGCTCATGCCCAGTGTCTCGTCTATGACCATCGCGTTGTGGTCGGGCGAATTGAGGTCTTCGCCCGTTTTCTGGCAGGCCCAGGCTCCAATAAGGATCAGCAGCAGATAAGCCATTGCCCGGTAAGCGGGAGACATGAGTTGGAGGGCGCCGAACAGGGCCAAGCCAGCGATAGAACCCAACGTACCCGGCCAAAACCGGCAAAGCCCAAGGCCGAACATCATCGCCACGAGTTGATGAGGTGTGGCGGCCATGGCGACAAAGGTTGGGCTCGTAGTCTTCGCGACAGCTGCGGTTGTCGTCGCCATCAGTGTTCCCCGCCCGGCTTGCCGGCAGTCTCCGCTTGCTTGATAAGCAGATCGGCGCGTGCGATCCGCTGCAGCGCGGTGAAATGCGTCATGATAGCCAGCCCCCAAAGCGTTCCGGTGAGCAGCCATGGCAGATTGGAATCGCCAATCAGCGCCACGCACAGGAAAAACAGGCGGGCCGGCTTTCCCAGCAGATCCGGCCAGCCCTTATTGTCCACCGCAATCTCGATCGCAGCGCGCGCCTTGTTGTAGCTGGTCAGCATTGACCCGGTGATCACGAGAAAGACCACGAGCCACTGGTCGAGAACCCAGCCCAGGACAAGATAGGTGATGACCTCCTGGTAGCGATCGACCACCGCATCCAGATATCCGCCAAACTTTGTTGATTTGCCCTGCGCGCGCGCCACCACCCCGTCCAAAGTATCGAACAGATAGGCGACGATCAGGCTGGTTCCGAAGAAGAAGGTGTTCCTGTGGTAGACAAACAGCGCGCAATTGAACGCAACTAGCACCAATCCGACAAGCGTGATCTGGTTTGGCGTAATGTTTTGCGACGCAATCCAATGGGCGAAGCGGGTGATCGCGCCCTTTGCGGCGAGCTGGATGGGGGATGCGCCGGCACTGCCGCCGCGTCTGATCCGTGCCGGCGGTTTTGGTACGCCAAGCACATAAATGGCATTGATGCCGTAGAGCGTGGCCAGGCAGCCAATATAAACGACCAGGAAAAGCGTGGTTCCCGCATCGGCCATGATCAACTGTTGGAAAGCATCGAACATGACAGTGGGTTCCAACGGAAGCCAGACCGGCCGCCAACAGTATTAAGTGTGATCTATATCGGTAAGGGCTCCCCCCTCGTCCGCCGACGCTTCTAACCCGGCCGCAATCCCTTCCGCAAGGCCATCCCTGCTCAAAGCGTTGCGTCGAAAGGGGATTTGATGCGAGATGCGAATTCGCGGACGCGTCAAGTCAAGCCGGCATCATTCGGGACCCTCTCTTGATACCCCATTCGATTACTCAAACCTGGCGTTCCACGGCCCTACCCGCGACTGCCGAACGATTTCAGGAAAGTTGGCGACGGAATAATCCCGGTCTTTCCTACCGCTTCTTCGACGATGCGGGCTGTGTGGATGTCGTGGCTGAGGTCGCACCGCAGTTCCTGGCCGATTACCTGAATTTCCCGCATTCTGTGATGCGTGCAGATTTTTTTCGTTATGCCGTGATCTATCGTGATGGCGGCATCTATGCCGATATCGACATGGAATGTGTTCGCCCAATCCACCCTTTGCTGTCGATCGCTCCCGCCCTGTTCTCAGTGGAGGCGCATCTTTCGCGGGCAAGGCAGCAGGAACTGCGTTACGACCACCCGCTGCAGATAGCGAACTGCATTTTTGCGGCGCGCTCCGGTCACCCTTTTTTGATGGAGGCGATGGAAAGATCAATACAACTGGTGCGCAGCTGCAAGTCCATTGAGCGACACGCCATAGAGGATCTGACTGGACCACGTATGCTGACGCGCCTGTTTTTCGAAAAACTCCGCCCCGATATCGGCGTTCTTCGGCAAATCGTTCTGATGCCGCCGCGACACTATCCGGACGTGTGGCCGTTCAAAACCAACATCCATACACGTCACCATTTCTTCGGCAGCTGGAAAGCGCGGTCCCCGAGGCGTCCGATCTCTCGCATCTGGATTGAACGCGACCTCTGGCCAAATCCGTTTCCATCCGGGTACCTCGATGGCCGAATGAATGGTCCAGCCATGCACCGGCAAGGGATGTGAGGACGTGGCCGATCAACCTGCCGGCCGGCTGGCGAGGGAAGTTAGACGAACGCTTGCGCGTTTCAGGAACACCAGGCCGCTCAGCCTAGCGGTAGCGCTCTGGCGAGCCGTCAAGCTGCATTTCCGGTACCCGCAACAGCTGCCAATCCCGATCAGGGAGGAACGTGTGGTAGTTACCCTGACGACTATCCCTGCCCGCGCCAAAATGCTGGCGCCGGTCTTGCGCAGCCTTATCGACCAATCGCAGCCGGCCGACCGGATCGTGCTTGCACTTCCCTATAGGGCCCGTCGGGGCCAAGCCTACCCCGAGCCCGAGACGCTCGGCCTGCCGGTCGGGATCGACGTGATACGTTGCGAGGATGAGGGACCAGTGACAAAGCTGTTGCCAGCGCTCAAGCTGGAACCCGAGGCCGTTATGATCGTCGTCGATGACGACGTGATCTATCCACGCCGCTTCATCGAAACGCTGCTGGCCGAGCATCGCCGGAACAAGGTCGCCGCGATCGGCTTTCGCGGCATCCGGTTGAAAGAGGGGGTGGCGTTTCCCGCTCTCGACCATGTCTTTGCCACCGGCGTATCCAAGTCGACGCAAGTCGACGTTCTTTTCGGCACATGGGGGTACCTTGTGCCACCCCACGCCCTGGGTAATGCGGTTCATGATTTCTCTGGCTCACCCGCCGCGGTTCGCTGGGTCGACGATGTCTGGGTATCCGGTCAGCTCGCCCGCTCGGGCGTACCGCGTTTCGTAGTGCGCGCGAACGAGTTGCCGCTGGAAACCCCCGCCTCCTTTCGTGCCGCCTTGACCGCGGGAGTAAACAGATCGGGAGAAAACGACGAAACAGCCTTGAAGGTTTTCGCCGCCGACTGGTAAGAAGGCTCGAATGCGCTGGATAGCACCGCAAGAGAGATTGCTAGCAGTATGATAACGTTAATGTATCGATCTTTTGGTCAGGACAGTCCAGCCGGGCTGTCCGGCTTGCGCCACGCAGGCCTCCGGCTCCTGGCTTTTCTCTTCGTCGTGATGTCGATCCTGATCCTTGCCGTCATCAATTTCTTCTCGCTCTTCTTTGGCGTCATCGTGAATTTCCTCGGTCGTGACGGCGTCAAGTTCACCTTTCTCCAGCTCTTCCACCGAATTCCGCTGGTTGGCGTTACAATGCCTGTTCTGCTTGGCTATGCGGTTTTTCACAATGTGACGCTCAGTGGCGCGCTCAATGCAGCAATGCCAAGCATCCTGACCACACTGATCGCCGTCATCTTGCTCGGCGGCTTTGTCTGCTTCAACAATTTCGTCGATGCGCGCTCTGCGCAGTGAACGGCGGCCTATTTAGCCGGTCATGACAGCATCGCTGACACAGGCGATCCGGCCTTCCTGCCGCATGACGACTATTCGGATCTTGCGGACCGGCGACGCTGCGATCGAAGGCTCAGAAACCACGACGGTGACGCGCTCGCCAACGAAAACCGGCGCCAGAAATCGTGTTCTTAATTCCGTGGGTCGGCCAAGGCCGGCTGAGGCCAACGCCGGCTCAGCCAGGCCCACCAGCAGCATTCCATGCACGACACGCTCGGGAAGGCCAAGGGAAGTGGCCAATCGGATATCCGTGTGGATGGGATTGATGTCGCCGGAAGCTTCAGCGTAGGCGGCGACCAGGAAATCCGCCAGCGGTTGCGATGTGATAGGAGATATAGCCGGGTTTTCGACAAGGCGCGCCCCCGCAGAACCGCTCCCCAGCAGAGCTGCGGCGGTAGAAAAACGCAGGCGCGTTAGCGACTCGACCGCCAGTTCGTCCTGTGCGCCTTTGGCGGTGAGCGCGATGTTCGCGCTGCCGTTAGCTGCATCGAGCTCCCCTGTCAGCGTCAACTCTTCGCCGGCCGACAGACGGTGCGTTGCCTTGATCAGCTGCGCCTCGTGGACGGCGATCGGATCACCGGCCATACCGATATGACGTAAAAGTTCGTCGGACGCGGCCTGGGCAACCAGACGCATCGGATAAATAAAGGGCACGGCTGGGTGAGTGGATGGCAAGGTCGTTCCGAGCGCTTCGGCAACGAGGTCGGCCATGCGTCGCGCAGCGCCTTCATCGACGCGGGCCGGACGCGGCTTCAGGCAAATGCGGCCGCTCTTGCTCACGCAGGCGCGACATAGCGCTTGATGGCGAGCGATGCGTTGATGCCGCCGAAAGCGAACGAATTTGAAAGGCAGGCGTCCCCGGTAAAGGGCCGCGCCGTATTGGCCACCGGATCAATGCCTAGCTTCGGGTCGACCTCCACGAAATTAATCGTCGGTGGTGCGATCCGTTCAGCCAGGGCTTTCACCGTGACGATGAATTCGATGGCGCCGGCAGCGCCCAAGGCGTGTCCATGGATCGGCTTGGTGGACGACACCAGCACATCTTCCAGACGGCTGCCGAATACATTTCGTAGCGCCTCGGTTTCCGACAGTTCATTGGCGACTGTACCCGTGCCATGCGCGTTGATATAGGCAATGTCCAAGGGTTCGAGCCCGGCATCGCCGATTGCGGCCTCCATGCAACTGCCCGCGCCGCGAGGGTCTGGACGCAGCAGATCGTTTGCGTCGCTGGTGGAGCCGTAACCAGCGACTTCAGCAATTATATCGGCTCCCCTGGCAAGCGCCGCATTCAGCGATTCGAGAACGACGATGCCGGCCCCTTCCCCGAGGGTCATCCCGTCGCGGCCGGCCGAAAACGGACGACACAAGCCAGCGGTCATCACCCGCATCAGTTCCCAGGCCCGAAACACGCTCGGAACGAGTAGAGCCTCGCTCCCTCCGGCGATGCAGCGTTTGAGCATTCCGTGCCTTATCATGTGCGCTGAGACGCCGATCGACTGAGTAGCGGAAGCACATGCGGTGGAGATGCACATGGTCGAGCCACGGGCACCGAACTGCATGCTCACCCAGGAAGCAGGCGAATTGGTCATGATCTTTGGAATGCTCATTGGATCCATGCGACTGGCAGGATCGCGGATGAAGTCGGCCATGTTCCTAGTGTTGGTTTCCGCGCCGCCATATCCCGACCCGATGGCCACGCCGCAATCTGTTCCGAAATCACCCTCAATCAGCCCCGACTGCGCAACGGCCTCCCGCGCTGCCATCAGGGCTATAGCCGTGACGCGATCCTGCATTCGCGGCTTTGCGTTCTCCCAGATCGTGCCGATGTCCTCCTGAGAAATCATTGCAGCCTGCTTGACCAGTTGTCTTGGCAGGTCTGCAAAGTCGAGATGTCCGACGCCGGAGATACCATGCCGAGCGGCATGCCAAAGCTTGTCCACACCTATGCCGCAAGCTGACACTGCGCCCATGCCGGTCACAACGACACGGTTCAAGCAATAGCTCCCTTTGGGCGCTCGGCGATCTTCGCTGCGACGATGCGCACAAGATCGCCGACGGTCTCGGCATCGGAGAATTCGCTATCAATGGAAATATAGACCCCGAATTTTTCTTCAACCGCCATCAGGATCATGACATAGTCCGCAGACTGAATGTCGATATCCTTGAGAAGGGTGTCTGCCGCAAGCTTATCGCGTTCGATCATCGCCTCGGTGGCAACGATCTCGATCACTTCCCGCATCAGATCTGGCACGACCATTAAGTCCGGTCTGGTCATCGTGTACCTTGCTGAAATCCTACACGTCGAGCTGCAAATCTCTGCGGCATACGCAGGATTTGCGAGCCCACCGTCATAGACGCGGCAGATGGAAATGTCAGCCGGGTCCTTCGAAAACAAAACTCTTGACAATCAATCGATCGATGGCAAACACGCGGTTCCCGCCGGAAAGATCATTTGGTGCGCGAACGCAGTCTCCTACTTTTGAGAAACGGCATTTTCTATCTGGCAGCGCTCATGTTGTCGGGTGTTTTCGCTTTGACCATTCCGTTGATCGTCTTCCCGTTCCAGGTGGGGTGGCCGGTAGTGCAAGCCTATCTGCGCTGCACCCTGTTCCTCCTCAAGCATGTCTGCGGACTTACCTTCGAAATCAGGGGCGCCGAAAAAATGCCGAAAGGCCCGGTCCTGATCGCTTCGGCCCATCAATCCACGTGGGAGAACTTGTTTTTCCAGCTCATATTCGGCAATCCGGCCATGTTGATGAAGGAAGAAATCCTGCATTATCCGCTGGTTGGAGCGATCGTCAGGAAAAGCGGCCACATCCCTGCCAACCGGTCCGGCGATCTTCAGGCAATCAGGCGGTCGTTCGAGGATGCCAAGCGCCAAGCATCATCGGGAAGAAGCATTCTCATCTTTCCATCCGGCACGAGGACGGGTGTTGACAGGAAACCGCCGATGCGCCGTGGCGTCGCTGCACTTTACGAGCAACTCGGCATCCCCTGCGTGACAGTGGTCCATAATTCCGGGCTTTACTGGCGCAACAAATCGTGGCTGCGAAATCCTGGAACGATCGTGGTTGAGATTCTCGATCCGATACCGGCCGGGCTCGACAAGAAGACATTCCTCGACAAGCTTTCAGGCCAGTTGACCGACGGCGCTAACCGCCTTTTGCACCAGCCCGAAAAACCACTCCTCATGCCTCGACTCTCGCCGCGGGCACAGCACTTGCTTACACAGATGCAGGCTGCAAGCAAAGTTGGCGACAACTGATGCGGATCGTCATCGACGGACAAGCGCTGCAATCGCCGCGTACAAGCAAGCCTTCGCGCGACGCGCTCCACATGTTGGTTCACACGCTGATTGCAGCATGGGCCGAGCATGACGTCATACTGGCCCTCAGCGGGTTGCTGCCGGATCGCATCGAACGCATCCGCGCCGAGTTCGAGGCGACGCTTTCCCCCGGGACCATTCGTCTATGGTACGCGGTGGAGCCCGTTTATCCAAATTGCGATAGCTGGCAGCACGGTGCTGCGCAATTGATTAGGGAAGGCTTCCTTGCAAGCCTCGACCCCGATCTCATTCTGGTCCCGTTGCCGCTCGACCCGGAAGTGGACGACATCGTCTTTAGCACAAACCTCCTGGCTGACATTCCGACGGCCATATACCTAGATGGCACTTCAGGGTGGTGCCAACCACGGCGTCCACTGTGCGCGGGCTCACCACTGCAACGGCTTTCGGGGGTGTTCGCCGCTTTCGCCCCAATGGGGACGGATCCTGATCTAGTCGCCAGCCTGACGGAACTCGATCCGGCGAAGATCGCGCTGCTTGACACTGATATCGAGCTCGCCGAGCAGGTGGC
This sequence comes from Borborobacter xinjiangensis, assembly GCF_047739745.1. Classification (NCBI taxonomy): domain Bacteria; kingdom Pseudomonadati; phylum Pseudomonadota; class Alphaproteobacteria; order Hyphomicrobiales; family Phyllobacteriaceae; genus Borborobacter; species Borborobacter xinjiangensis. The sequence goes on from NZ_JBLLVA010000031.1 coordinate 17,791, forward strand.
GCAGAGGCTGAAACACGCCCGTCGCCCGGCTGACGCAAAAAAAAAGCCGACCCTTGCGCTGGTGTCGCCGCTGCCACCCGAGCAAAGCGGGATCAGCTTCTACTGCAACGAACTGCTGCCCGTGCTCTCGCAGCACTACAGCATCGATATCATCGTCGATCAGAAGCAGGTGACCGATCCGTGGACAAGAGAGAACTGCAAGGTTCGCGATCTGGATTGGTTCTCGGACAATGCCGGGCAGTATGACCGAATCCTCTATCATTTCGGCAATTCCAGATTCCATCAGCACATGTTCGCCCTGCTTGACCAACATCCCGGCGTGGTGGTGCTGCACGATTTCTTCCTGTCCGGCATCGTGTCCCACATGGATACATCTGGCCATACCCCGAGTTTGTGGCTACGCGAACTCTATTCGTCGCATGGCTATGGGGCCGTAAAGGCTCGGTTTGTCGAGAAAGATCAAATCGATGTCATCTGGCGCTATCCTTGCAGCGGCGGCGTGGTTGAACGTGCAATCGGCGTCATCGTCCATGCACACAGCTCCAGATCGCTCGCCCGGCATTGGTATGGCATCGATGCGGAGCAGCATATCGTCGTCATCCCCCATCTTCGAGCACCGGCAACTCAGACGGAGCGATCCGCCGCACGACGTCTGCTGGATCTCGGGGAGGATGATTTCATCGTTTGCAGTTTCGGCGGCCTGGGGCCGACGAAACTCAACCACCAGCTTCTTGATGCCTGGTTCGGCTCCGCCCTTTCTTCAGATCGAAACTGCCGGCTGATCTTCGTCGGCGCCAGCGAGGGTGGCCGCTATGGCCGGGAGATGATGGCTGCGATTGAAAAGCATCCCGACGGTTCCCGGATCCGGATAACCGGATGGGTGGACGTGGAAAGATTTCACCAGTACCTGTCGGCAGCGGATATGGCGGTTCAGTTGCGGACGCTTTCGCGCGGGGAAACATCGGGAACCGTTCTGGATTGTATGAATCACGGTGTTCCGCTGATCGTCAACGCGCACGGAAGTATGAGCGAGTTACCTGACGCGGCTGTATACATGCTTCGCGACCAATTCGAGCAAAGCGATCTCGTTGAAGCGCTGGAGCGATTTCACGACGCCGGTTCATTACGCGCGAAACTAGCCGCCAGAGCGTTGGACCATATACGCCGCCATCACAGCCCGACCGAAATCGCTGCCCTTTACTTTGAAGCAATCGAAAATTTCGCAAGCAGGCCACGCGCCGCCTTGGCAAGACTGGCACCAGCTCTCGCCACCGTCGTTCCCCCAGTTGCGCCACCGGGCGCGCATGAGGCCCTCGCAGCCTGCGCCGCAGTCTCCATCCAGCCTGCACTTGCTACACGGCAATTGCTGTTTGACATTTCAGCGATAGCCAGGAAAGATCTCAAGACCGGCATCGAGCGTGCCGTGCGGGCGCTTTTGAATGCACTAATCGCGTGCCCTCCGGAAGGATTCAGGGTTGAACCCATCTATTCGCATGACGGCGGGTTTTTCTATGCGAGGCGGTTCACGACCAACTTTCTAGGAGGGCGATCCAACAGCCTGAGAGACGAGCCTGTCGAGATGCGAAGCGGCGATATCTATTTCATGGCCGACCTCGAGCATCAGCAAGTGATCCGCAACCGCCGGACCTTTCGAGCCATGCGAAATCATGGCGTCAGCGTCAACTTCATGGTTCACGATCTCCTGCCGTTGCAATTTCCGCATTTCTTTCCCCCCCATGCGGCCGCCACCCACCAGGCCTGGCTGGAGGTCGTCGCGGAGGCCGACCGCGCGATCTGCGTGTCTCGTACCGTGGCGGCCGACCTGACCGCTTGGCTCGTCGCAAACACCGATGGCCGCGGGCGGGCCCCGGGGATATTCCATTCACACAATGGCGCCGACCTCTTCGCTTCCAGCCCAACGTCAGGTCTGCCGCGCAAGGCGTTGCGACTTCTGGATCTATTCCGCCAGGCACCTTCCTTTCTCATGGTTGGCACGGTGGAACCCCGCAAAGGGCATGAACAGGTGCTAGAAAGTTTCGAGGAGATTTGGGCGGCAGACGGTAACGAGCAGTTGGTGATCGTTGGCAAGCCGGGCTGGATGGTGGATTCGCTTATCCGCAAACTCCGGCGGCACCGGGAACGAAACCGCCGCCTGTTCTGGATTGAAGATGCATCCGACGAGTTTCTCGACCGGATCTACGCGTCTTGCACATGTCTGATCGCTGCCAGCCACGGCGAGGGCTTCGGTCTGCCGCTCATCGAAGCGGCAACCAAGGGGTTGCCGATCATCGCGCGGGACATCCCGGTCTTTCGCGAAGTGGCGGGCGACCACGCGTTCTATTTCAAGGCGACCGCCACCCCAGCTGAGTTGTCCGCAGCCCTCGGAACATGGCTTCGGTTGAACCGTAGACTCCGAACTCCGAATTCCAGCCTGATACGACGGCTGACATGGGAGGAAAGCGCGGAGCAGTTGAAGCGCCATTTGTTCGCTTCACGCAACGATCGTCAGGCGGCTTCGCCGGCTATGCTCGAACCGCTCGGGTAGGCTCGGTCGTAACGGGCCAACCGCCAGAAGGTCACAGCACTTGACGCCGCCAAAAGCGCGGGAAGCGCCCATGCGACTACCGCAGGCGGCAGCACGGCGTGTTCGGCAATCACCGTCATGAGGCGCATCACCGCGAACCCCATATACCCAAGCGCCAGAGAAGCCAGGACCGCCACGAGCAGTGGGCGGCGGTCCTGAAGCAAATAGAAGACCGCCGCGACCAGCAGGCCAAGCATTCCCGGAATGAACGCTTGCGCATATCTGAGTTGGAGCCAGGCGGCGTACTTTGGCTGGTCCGATGGAATTCCCCGTGACTTCGCCAGCCGGCTTAGCACCTTGGCGGGCAGGTATTTCGGATCGATGCCACGATACTGAAGCCACAGCGGATCGATGGGCAGTTCCAGTTGAAGTTCTTCGAATGGCGAGCCCGGGTACCGTGTCCCCAGAGCGTCGATCGAACGGCCCCTGCCTGCATCGAAATGCCAGATGTTGCCATTAAGGAAGGTCCAGAATGAAGCGTTCCCCTTCGCGGTTGGCCGAGCAGCGTCCGCCACCGTGATGTCACGAACGTGGTCCTTTGCAAAACGATAGTATGTCAGCGCTTCGAAAGTCGGGGGATCGGCCTTGCTGATCCTGGCCTGGAGAATGTCGTCGCCCAGCGAGAGCCAGACTGCACGTTCCGGAGGCACTCGATCGACATAGCTTCGATAGGAGCCAAGCCGTTCACCGATCAATTGTATCACGGCATCGGGGCGCACGTAGTTGTCGAGCGCGAATTGGATGAGCGTGGCGGCCAGGGCGACGAGGACCAAGGGTGTTGCCGCACGAAAATGCGAGCGTCCCGTGATCTGTATCATCAGCCGCTGCCCCGAACCGCTATGCACCGTTTCGGCCCACAGCATTCCCAGAACACAGGCGATTGGAAATACCTGCGCCATGATGTCGAACGCCCGGTACGCAGAAAAGCGCAGCACTGCAGCAATCGCGCCGGCCACCTTTTTGTCTGCGGCGCCCGCCCAGACGGATCCTACCCAAGGCGAAATATCGACTGCCAGTACGATGCACACCAACATCACAAGAACGATCTGGATATGCCAGGCGTGGCTGCCGATCATATAGCGGGAGTAGGAGCCAAAGGCCGGAACCCGTTTCGACCACCTGTTGCCGCCGGGCGGGGTTGCCGCTGTCCCCCGCATCAGACTTTCACCATTCGGGGAGTGATAAGCCGATCATAGAGCGTGCGCGTCAGGACGACTGTCAAGATAATAGCGACAACTGCAGAGAGAATGCATATAATCAGCAACGTCGGCAATCCCGTCGTCGAGCCAAAAGCCGAAGACAGCGTATTGTTGAAAATAGCTGCGACCATCACCGTGCCGCAGGCCACCGGAAGGATGAACATGCGGGTGCGCGGCCCGGTAAAGGCAATGGCGGCGACGGCCAGGGCGGCCGCAATCAGACAGGTTAACGCGCCCAACACCCTCGAGAAGGCTGCTTCCAGGTGACTACGATCGCCGTCTTTGCCACTGCCTTGGCGGACCAGTTCGATGAGGCTGAGTTCCTGTGCCCGGCCTTTCTCTGGCGTACGAAAAATAGATGACATGTCGAAACCGTATCGGGAAGGCCCTGCGCCCACTTCAACCACCGCCAGATCTGAGGATATCTCCTTGTCTGCATTCTGGAAGATGTAGATCTGCGCACCGCAAAGGTCCGCATGCACGATGCCACGGTTGACACGCATCACCGCGCAATTGGAGAAAATCATCCGGTCAAGCTGTTCGTCCGAGAACTCGAACAGGCGAATCTCGCGCAGCGAGGTTTCGTCAACCGATCTCGCGTACAGGGCCTTGTTTTCCTGCGCATAGAAAACGCCTCCCGGAATGCCTTTCGACAGGACCTGGTTTTCGGCCATCTGCTGCGTCAACCGGAACCCGAAACTTGCCGCCGGCTTCACGAAACCCGAGAAAACGAGGGAAAGAATGACCGCGAACACCGCTGCCATGACCACCATCATCGCAAGATAGGCGGGCCCGATGCCGGCGCCGGCTAGAATCAACAACTCCCGCCTTTCCCGGTAGGCCAGCAGGCAGAAATAAATCGAAACTAGACATGCCAGCGGCAAGGCAAGGTCGACCATCGCCGGAAGCGTGTAGAGCATCAGCGAGAGGAAGGTGCGTATACCGAAACGGTACTTCAACGCGATATCGACCAGCGCCGAGAACTTCTCGATGACATAGATCGAGCAAAGCGCCAGCGTCATCAGAAGATAGTATCCGATGATCTGTCGTTTCGCTCTGATCAGGTACAGTGTCGAACTCAAGCGCCAGCAACCGATCCACAATAACATTGACTTGCCAGGCTACTGCTTGTGCTGCCGCACGTTGGCGATGCGATGCAAGAACCCAATTCCCCACGTCCCCTGGATCGACTGCGGCACTATAGGCGAAAGTCACCCCCAAGGAAGGACGCTTGTACTGTTTCGCTCTCGACTAGGTCCCGCGCCGTTCCTGTGGCGATAACCGTTCCGCGATTGACGACATATGAGCGATGGACAGCAGCCATGACATCGCGAATTTTGTGATCCGTAAGCAGGATGCCCATTCCGGCCGCCGCGAACCGTGCCAGTATTCGTAAAATTTCCTGAGACATCAGCGGATCGAGCCCGGTCAGCGGCTCGTCCAAAAGCAGGATGCGAGGGCGAGCCCCGAGGGCGAAGGCGATCTCGCAGCGTTTGCGCTCGCCCCCCGACAGGCCGGAGACGCGGGCGGAAGAAAGTCCCTCCAATTCGAACGCCTTGCAAAGTGCGCGGATAAATGCCTCCCGGCGGTCCCGGCCCTTCTCATTTACTTCGACGGCTATGGAAAGATTTTGCGCAACGGTCAATGAGCGGAACAACTGCGGGGTTTGCGGCACATAACCCAATCCCAGCCGCGCTCGCGCATCGATCGGCAACCCGCCTATATCCTTCCCGTCGAGCGATATACGTCCGCTGGACGGCCTGCATACTCCGCTGATGATGTTGAAAATCGTGGATTTTCCTGATCCGGAAGGGCCAAACAGGCCGACGATCTCACCGCGAGCGACAGCGATACTGACATTATGCACGACGCTCTGGCCCGCATAATGCATCTGTAGCCCTTCGGCGATCAGGCCGGTCACCATATGGGTTACCGCAACCTCCGTTCGAGAGAATGATGTCTGAGCCGGTCCCTATGCGGCAGCGAATGCGGCAAGCCTGTCAGCCGCCACCTGGTCATCCATCTGCACGGGCGGATGTTTGAACAGGAAAGCGCACACATCTGGAATTGCACCCGCGATCCCTCGGTCCAGGGCGATCTTGGCGCAACGGATTGCTATCAGGGCCATTGCCGCCGCGTTGGGAGAATCCTCGACCGACAGCCTCACTTCCATATTCGTCGCAACGCTGCCGAATAGGCGGCCCTCGAGCCGGATATAGGCGATCTTCTGATCCATTAGCCAGGGCACATAATCGGACGGTCCGATCCGCACATCATTATCGTCGAGACGTGTCTTGACGGCGCTTTGCACCGCCTCGGTCTTGGAGACCCGCTTGCTGGTGAGCCGATCCATATCCATCATGTTCATGAAGTCGGTATTGCCGCCGACATTGAGCTGATAACTGCGGTCTAGTTCGGCTCCGCGCATCTTGAACAGATACGCAAGCGCGCGATGCACGATCGTTGCACCGATCTGCGCCTTGAAATCATCGCCGAGGACCGGCAAGCCGGCCGCTTCGAAGCGCTGAGCCCACGCAGAATTGCTGGCCAGGAAAACGGGAATCCCGTTCACGAAGGCTGCACCCGCCTCGATCGCACACCTTGCGTAGAATTCTGTGGCGAGCTGCGAGCCGACCGGCAACAGGCAGAGCACGACCTGGGCCCGCGCCTTCTTCAGCGCGCTCGCGACCTCGCCAACGCTGGCCGGCCGATCTTCGATCGGCTGAAAGCTCAAGGCCGCCTCGCTGTTGCGCATCAGCGCCGAAACGCCATCGAGCAGCGGTCCGCTGGAGACGACGGCGCCATTGTCTTCGACATCCTCGAAAAAGCGTTTGGTGTTATTGGGTGAGGAAAAAACGGCTTGCGACAGCGGCAAGCCAACCTTGCGCCGGTCGATGTCAAAAGCGGCCACGACCTCAATGTCGGAGGGCAAATAGCCTCCAAGATCCGGAAAAGGCACGCCGACAGCCTCCGAGCCATAACGCCGGCAATAAGATATCCCCTGAACCAGCGAGCTGGCGCAGTTGCCGACCCCGACGATGGCTAATCTAATCATCTAAACCCCACGAAGGCCGGATCGCTCCCCCTCGCCTGCCGGTTGGCAAGCGATCGACCGACATTGCTCGTTAGCTTCTTTCAGAAGAGCGCGCAATATCGGTCGACAGCTTCTTCGGCGCCGCACGCAGCGCGCTCGAAACCCGCATGGGGACGCCGATCTTGCCGATGCTTACCGGAGATTCGCACACGTTCAAAACCAGAGCCTCCTCCATCCAGTAAAGCTGGATATGGTTCTGCTGCGTCCCGTCAATAAGTGAAGGCGCCACTGTGTAGGTGCCGAGCGGCAGATAAGGAATTCGAAATTCGAGGATGGCGTGAAACGGGTCTCCTGCGCCAATCCTTTGCGGCCGATCGCGGTACTCCAGGAAAGTGTTGTCTCCGAACAGATTCTGGCCGAGGCTATTGCGAAAGATGAAGCCAACAATAGGCCGCGAGATTTCCCGCATGCCCCGGCCCTTGATGTTGAGCACGACCGCCTGACCACCCCTTAAGCGGTCAAGTCTTCGGCCCGCGGAATCCGACAGATAGACATCCTCGATCACGGCTCCGCCATGGCCATACCAAGGCGCGTCTTTCATAAATCGAGAGACCGCAATCGGATTTGAGACGTCACCAGCGTCCACGGTTTCGGGCGCCGAAAACTGCGACAAATCAATCAACGGCTTTCGGCTCTTATCGGCACTGGATGTTTCCGAGCTAACGTCTGTCGACTTCCTGTATAAATTCAGCACCTCAGTCGGTGGTCCCTCCGCCATTTGCCGGCCCTGATCCAGCCAAATGGCGCGAGTGCACAGGGACAAGACGGCGTGTTCGTCGTGGGAAACGAAGATGACCGCGCCTCGGCGCAGAAAGTTTTCGAGAAATTGCCGGCACTTCATTTGAAATGCGGCATCGCCCACACCCAGGATTTCATCGATGATCAGGACATCGGCATCCACATGCGCACACACAGCGAAGGCCAAGCGTGCATACATCCCGCTTGAATATTCCTTTACGGAACGATCGATGAAATCGCCGATATCGGCGAAGGCGGCAATCCGGGAAAACCGCTCCTCGATCTGCAGGTCACTCAGGCCGTAGACGGACGCGCTCAGATAGACATTTTCTCGGCCGGTGAACTCAGGATTGAAACCGGCCCCCAGTTCGAGCATAGCCGCCACCCGTCCGCTCGTCTCGACCTCGCCATGGGCGGGCGTCAGCGTGCCGCACACGATCTGCAGCAGGGTCGACTTGCCGGCGCCGTTTTGGCCGACCAGTCCCAGCGCTTCTCCCTTGGAAAGCGAAAAGTTGACATTGTGAAGTGCCCGGAAGCCCTTGGTGACTGTGCGGCCCGTCAGGAGACCGGCCATGCGTTTCAAAGCGCTGGTGCGGGCAGAGTAGGCCTTGCCGACGCCCTTCACCCGTACCAAGACTTCATTCACCATCCTGGTCGCTCCCCGTCCCGACCAGCAGCAGCGTGCGGTCCATCTTCAGATTGGCCATCCCGCTCGAAATATGATGCGATAGAACCTGAAACACCGCCGCAATCTCCCTGTGATCGTGACAAACGAGACCGCCGTGAGATACCGAATGGAAATAGACTTCGATGGGATAGCTGCCCGTTGGCAGATAAGGGAGAATGAAGTCGAACTCGCAGTCCAGAACGTCGCCATCATCCATCGAAGCGGGCGATCCCTGTCCGCAGCTACGGCTGTCTCCGGAAAAGATGATTTGCCCCATCGAGTCGCGCAGAACGAAGACAAGATGTGGCTGACTGCTCACCGAAAATGCCCGGGAGGAAACGGCAAGACGGATATATTCTCCACCCGTGACCGAGGTGACCGGCGAGCCGTCAAAAAATGTTAGGGTGACATTTTCGATTTCTCCCGCACCCTCCACTTGCGGCGGATCATTCGGATCAAAAACCGTGCCGAATGACGCCGAGCCGAGCATTTGGTCCACGTCCAAAAGCTCGGACACCGTCTCGGAACTGGCGAAGTCGCCATCGTCTCCCATCCGCCGCGACATCTCCCTGCGATACTGGTGAAGAACGTCCTTCGTTATGCCACGAGCAACCACACGTCCTGCATCGATCCATATCGCCTGGCGGCAAAGCGCGGCGACGGCGTGTTCGTCGTGGGAGACGAACAACACGATGCCCTTCTTACGGAAGGCACGAAGAAACTTCATCGATTGCTGCTGGAATTTGACGTCGCCAACCCCAAGCGCCTCATCGATGACGAGAATATCGGCATCGACGTGAGCGCAAACCGAAAAAGCAAGCCGTGCATACATACCGCTCGAATACTCACGCACCGGGCGGTCGATAAAATCACCGATGCCCGCGAATGCTTCGATCGCTGCGAAGCGCTTGCTGATTTCGGCCGTACTTAGCCCATACAGGGATGCACTCAGAAAGACGTTTTCACGGCCGGTGAATTCGGGATTGAAGCCCGCACCAAGTTGCAAGAGCGCGGCGATCCTGCCATTGGTCTCGACCGTTCCCTGGCTTGGCCTAAGAACACCGCAAATCAGTTCGAGCAATGTGGATTTCCCGGCACCGTTGCGGCCGACGATTCCAAGACAATCACCTGCCTGCAAGTCGAGGTCGAGTTCCTGCAACGCCTGGTGTTCGCGGCGAGCTCCGCGGCCAAGGAGAATACTCGACAAATGATGCCACGGATGGTCGTAAAACCTGAATTTTTTCCCTAGCCCCCGCGCCCGGATAAAGGGCTCAGATGACATCGGAAAACCCTGGGCGCAGTTTTTGGAAGAAACTGTATCCGACCACGAAGACGATGAGCGAAGCAGCCATGTAAATGACGAAGTCCCGCGCGGAGAAAACCGTGTCGAAGAAAAGCAGGTTTCTCGTGCTTTCGAGCATGAATGTCAGCGGGTTGAGAAAATAAGCGGCCTGAAAGCCTTCCGGCACCTGCTGCACGGAATAGAACACCGGGCTGATGAACATGATGATCGGTGCGAGCGCCTGGAGAACATGCGACAGATCGCGCACGAAAGCGCCCACTGCTGCAAGAATCCACGCCATTCCGAGCGTCAAGAGAACGAACGGAACAATCAGAATAGGCAGCAGGAATACACCCAACGGCAATTGGCCTGTGACAAAAACCAGGAACACCAACAGCAGAAAGAGGTTAACGCAGAGCTTGAACAACGCCGTTCCGACCAATACCCAGCACAGAATATCCACCGGGAATATGATCTTCGTGACGTAAGTCCGGTTGTCGCGGATGTGGTTCGTCGCACGACTGATGACTTCCATGAAGAAGCTGAACACCGTCAGTCCTGTAAAGAAGATCAGCGGTACTTCGAACGGCGAGCGCGTCGCGCCAACCCAGGTGGAATGAAGGACCGCGCCAAAGACAAACGTATAGATCGTCACCAAGAAAAGCGGAATCAGCACGATCCAGGCAAGGCCCAATACGCTGCCGCGATAGGTTGCCTGAATATCGCGGAGGAGCACGCGGCGGTAGAGTTCACGATGACGCCAAAGCGACCTGAACGGTCCGGTCAACCTATCGCCACCTGCTGTCGCCATCGCCTCGCTTCTCATCAAGATCATCCCGCTCCGCCCGGCCGCCACTCACGCATCGTAGGCCATGAAAAATAACTGGCTTCAAGGCTTTGTATCGGATAGAGCCCACGGCCATTCTTCCGGTCAAATGGGCGGCGAGCGATCCTACTCACCGCGCATGCCTTCATTGTCAACCATCTCCAACCCGGGAACGACTTTCCTCAAATGACTGGGCGCGGCAAGCACCGTATATGGATCGAGGTCGATGACCTTATCCGCTATTTTGACGGCTCGGTCACGCCGACCGGCATCGGCCGCGTGCAGGCGCAGATACTGCCGTGGCTCGCTCACGCTTATCGCGACCGTGTGGCGTTTTGCCGGATAAGTGGTAAGGGGCGGGTGGATGTGCTGGACTATGAAGAAGTCGCGCAGCTCACGGACGGAAACGATTTTCTACGGCGTCAAAAAACCAGCGTCTGGCCCTTGTCGCTTCTCAAGCTGGCGCGCTATCTGTGCAGGCGCGCGGCAGCGGCTAGCAAAAATCTTCCTTACAGCAAAAAGGACCGCCGGCGTTTCGCTTCACTGGTGCGTGAGGGCGACATCCTGCTCAACCTCGGTGCGTCCTGGACGCACAAAGGTTTCGGGAAATCGATCGCCGATCTAAAGGCTGTTCATGGCATCCGGTTCGCTTTGCTTGTCCACGACATTCTACCGGTCAGCCATCCTCACTTTTGTGCGCCAGGGCATATCCCGACCTTCACGACCTGGCTGCACGATATGGCGAAGGTCTGGGATCTGGTGTTGACACCGTCACGGAGCTCGGCCGAGGCACTTCACACCTATCTTGAAGCAGGGGAAATACCCGTGCCCGAAACCCGGGTCATTCCCTTCGGCGCCGGTTTTGCTTCAGCCCCGTCGCCCGCTGTGGTTCAGACCGAAGAACATTCGCATGTCCTCTATGTATCGACGATAGAAATCCGTAAGAACCACATGCTGCTTTTCCGCGTCTGGGAAAGGCTGATCCGGAAACATGGTGCTGATGGCGTGCCTGAGCTCGTCTTCGCCGGAAAATTCGGCTGGGAGATCGATGAGCTGCGGCAGGCGCTGCTGGCAAGCCATTCGCTTGGCGGCAAGATCAGAGTGGTCGAGAACCTGTCCGACGACGATTTGGCAACCCTCTACAGGACATCCCTGTTCACGGTCTTCCCCAGCTTTTGCGAAGGCTGGGGGCTGCCCGTTTCGGAGAGCCTTTATTATGGCCGCTATTGCATTGCCTCCGATGCAACATCGTTGCCGGAAGTCGGCGGGCGCTTCATCGACTATCACGGCCCAGATGATGCAGAACATGCCTACCAACTGATCGAGAAGGCGATTTTTGACCCGGCGGTCCTTAAAGAGAAAGAACGCATCATACGGAACTATTACCCTTGCCCGACATGGGAACTGACCGCCCATTCGACCATAGCAGTAATCGACGAGCGTTTTTCAATGTCGCCGCCCCTTGCACAAAGCGCTATTTAGCCTTCCAGCCGGCTTTGCTCCCTATCCTCGGCATGCTAGCTCTGGCTTGGGTAGAGGGGCAGGAATGAAAACCTTTGTCGTTGTCAATCCGCGTGCGGGAGGTGGCCGCGCGAGGAGAGACTGGCCAACGATAGAAAGGCGATTGCGAGCGGCTATCGGACTGTTCCATCACGCCGAGACGACGGCCCCCGGCCACGCAACCACCCTGACCCGACAAGCGATCCTCGGGGGCGCCAACCAGGTAATTGCCGTCGGGGGCGATGGAACTCTCAACGAGACGATCAACGGCTTCACGCAAGCCGACGGAAGCTTTTCCTCAGATGTATGCTTTGGCGCGATCGCAGTGGGAACAGGCTCGGACTTCGTGCGCAGCTTGGCCACAAGCGCGAGCCTGGCCCACCTCATCGGCCTGATAGCCGCGGGTAATACACGCAGGATCGACATCGGGCGAATGACTTTTGCGGACGACCAAGGGAATCAGAAAGTTCGTTTGTTCGCAAACATTGCCAGCTTCGGCATATCGGGACAGATCGATCGCGCGGTTAATGCGATTAGAGACGACCAATTCATCCCGCGTAAAATCCTGTTTCTGGGCGCAACGGTGCGCGCGCTGATGAAATACAAATCCCAGCGCGTGCGGATGATCGTCGACAACCGGCCGGCGGTGGAGGCTGAAATCGCGGTCGTTGCTATTGCCAACGGTCGTTATTTCGGAGGTGGAATGCTGGTGGCGCCCGACGCGGAACTTGATGATGGCTTGTTCGACGTCGTGACGATACATGCCGCATCGAAGCTCGTGCTCTTGCGGGATTTGCAGATGATCTATGGCGGGCGACATTGCAATCACCCTTCCATCTCCATCCAGCGCGCTAGGCAGGTAACCGTGGAGGCGCTGGACGAAAGCCGGACCGGCCCGGTGCTGCTCGACGTCGATGGCGAATCCCCTGGAAAATTGTGGGCGACATACGACATCCGCGCTGGCGCGCTAAAGCTGTTATGCTGAAGGTTTTGGCTGCGAACAGTACATACCGGGTTGATCCATTGGCTTTTACGGGACCCCATCTTGATAGCTGTATTCTTGTTCGTGTCCGCCCTAGTGCTTCTCGTGGCGGCCTTTCTGTTGTGGATGCGGTTGGTCCACGTCTACGAGCGAGACTCCATCTGGGCGTCCTTGACCAGCAAGACCATCTGGCACGAACAGGCATTCGAGGTCGCTATGGTCTCCGACCTTCCCCTTGCCGCGCGCCGGTTTTTCCTTTTCGCGATGAAGCCTGGTACGCCGCTTCGCACAGTTGCCGAGTTGAAAATTACGGGAGACCTCCGGCCCGAGGGCCTGTCTGACACGGTTACGATACAGAACTATCAGGTGCTCGCGGCTCCGCACGGCTCCCTTTCACGCTATTCCTCGATAGGCCGTTTCATTCCCCTTTGTGGAACGGCTCTCCTTAATGAGGCGCAAGCCATGGTAGCGTTCTGGCGCTGGAGGCTAGTTCCTTCCTGGCGAAAAAGCCGACATTACCCGCCAAGCCTGCTCTTCGAGCGCATGGCAGTGGAGGCGGCGTTGTGGACGCCAGCCGCGCTGCTCCCGCAAAACGGCGTGAAATGGCATGGCGTGAGCGCAACCGTTGCCAAAGCCGTTATCGCAAACGACACGCGCAGCCAGGAGATCGAATTTACCGTCAAAGAGAGCGGTCAGCTCGTCGCCATTCGCGGTATCGGCGCGCAAGCGACGACAGCGAAGCCGGCGAATTTTCGTGACCTTGAAGGCTATCGACTGCCAACCCTGGTGGATTTCGAAGCCAGTGGTGAAGATGCCGCTCTGCCGCTCCTTGCAAAAGCCAGGCTAGAGAGCATCCGCTTCATCGGGCCCTGGATTGGCTCGAGCCACAGCTGATGACATCCTTCATGATTCAGCACGGACTGGCGATGAACCAAGACATCCTCGCGCCCTTGAGAAACAATGCGCGGCTTTCACCTGACTGCATCGCACTTCGGTCTCATGACAAGCCCGATACCTCTATCTCTGGGCTGCTGAACATCGTCGACAGCGCCGTCTGCTGGATGGCGGAACACGGCGTTACGCCACAATCCCGGGTCGCCACACTTCTTCCTAATGCTCCGGAAACGGCTGTTGCAATTCTTGCCGGCGCGGCCTGCGCAACCGTGGTGCCGATGAACCCGGCCTACCCGCCAGCGGAAACGCAGCGCCTGCTCGCGGAGGCAGGCGTGACCCATCTGATCACCCACCCCAGTTGCATACCCGGTGCAATCTCCGCAGCAGCGGGATCAAGCATTCGCGTTCTGCAGCTCACCAGTACCGCTTCAGGCCTGACCGGCGCTTTCGAACTCGCATGTGTCGACGAGGGCCGAACAACAGGGACCGCCGGTCCTGCCGAGCCAGCATCGCCACGAACAGTTCTGGTCCTGCACACTTCTGGCTCGACCGGAGCACCGAAAAGGGTGCCGCTCACGGCGGAAAACCTGAGTGCTTCGGCGTGGAACGTAGCGCGCTCGCTCGAGCTTCAGCCGACCGATATCTGTCTTCATATGATGCCAATGTTTCACATCGGGGCGGTAGCGGATCTGCTGCTGGCTCCGCTCTATGCGGGCGGCTCGACGGCATTTGTGCCGGCAATCTCGTCCGATGCCTTCTTTGGCGGGCTGCGGCATTTCAGTCCGACCTGGTTCCAGGCTGTTCCCACGGTTCTGCGGGATATTCTCGCCTATGCGGCCACCGCAGAAGATGTCGAAAACGTCAGGAGGCTGCGCTTCGTGCGGTCCGTCTCGCAACCGCTTCCCGATCGGTTGCAGAAGGAATTCGGCCTTACCTTCGGCACCACGCTTGTCCCGATGTTCGGCATGACCGAGACCGCTGGGCTGATCACCAGCACACCGCTCGACCGCACGCGCGAAAAGCGGGGCTCTGTCGGCATCCCCTTTGGAACCAATGTGAAAATTTGCGATTCGTTCGGGAACGAAGTCGGCCCGTTCAAGCGTGGCGAGGTGCTCGTCAGCGGCCCGAATGTAATGGCCGGTTACGAGGGGCAAGAATCTGCCCATAGCGACGCCTTCATAGGCAAGTGGCTTCGCAGCGGGGATGAAGGATTTTTCGATGACGACGGCTTCCTGTTCCTGACCGGAAGGCTCAAGGACATCATCAATCGAGGCGGTGAGAAGATTTCCCCGCTTGAGATCGATCTCATATTGGCCGGTCACCCGGCTATCCGCGAGGCTGCTGCGTTTCCGCTGCCGCATCCATCTTTGGGGGAGGAAGTTGCCGTCGCTGTCGTTACTGCCGCCAACTCGGGGCTCGATGCGCGCGGCGTCAAAGACTATCTGCGTGGCCGCGTAGCCGATTTCAAGATTCCACGCGCCGTCACCTTCCTGGACAGGCTTCCGCGTGTCCCTAGCGGCAAGCTGGACCGGCTGGCGCTGCCCGGACTGGCCGGTGCGACGGCCGGGCATGCAAGTGAGCGAAGGGCACCGGGGACGCCGTTGGCCAAGACACTTGCAGCGCTGTGGCAACGGACGCTGAAAGTGCCGGATATAGCCATGGACGATAATTTCTTCGACCTTGGCGGCGATTCTCTCAGCGCCACCAACCTCATGCTGTTGCTCGAGGAGCGTTTCGGCAACGATCTCCCGACGGCGCTGCTATTCGAACAGCCAACGTTACGAGAAATGGAACAGGTACTCGACGGCAGGATCGGGCGCGCGCGCGCAGACGACCGGCTGGATCCGGCTCTCTACGCCGCCGTGAAGAACGCGACGGCTGCGTGGCGTGGAAAACGGCAGGACAACTCCCTCATCCTCGGCAGGAATACACTTGGTGTAAAACGGCCATTCTTCTGGGTCTGCCAAAGCATGTGGCAGTTCGAAATGCTTTCAGAAAACCTGGACCCCGAACGCCCATTCCATATTCTAAGTTCGCTCTCCAACACGCGCCTGAAGAGTGACGGGAATACCAATCGCCTTGCCCGATATTACGCTGCGGAAATACTTTCGATCCAACCGCAAGGCCCCTATCTGCTTGGCGGCTTTTGCCAAGGCGGCGTCGTCGCGTTCGAGATTGCCAAGGCGCTCCGGGCTATGGGACGGGAGGTTGCCCTTCTCTGCCTGCAGGACCGCTTCATCGCCGAGCCCTACGACGGAGAGGTCGCGCTCTTCTGGGGCAAGCGCGGCTGGTTTTGTGCTTACGACCTCAATGACGAACCCGAGCGGGGTTGGGCGAAATACTACTCGGGGCCGCTTTCCGTCTTCCACAGCGCCGCCGATCACGACGATTTGCACAAGATGCCGCATGTCGGCACGTTTGCCCGTCAACTGGAGGCGGAATTCGAGCGGATCGAAGCAGGTCTTCCTCCCTCCTACCGGCGCAAATTCAAGGCACTGCAACCGCTGAACCCCAAGAATTTCAAATCGTCCGTTCGCGTCAAGGTACCGCTATTCATGCGGCAGGGCAGTTCACATACCATCAAGGTCACGGTGACCAACAAAAGCCCGCTGTCATGGGAGCCGACCGAAAAAAGCGGCATCATCCTTGCATCGCGCTGGCGCAGCTTCGACAGGCTCCATGGCTACGCTTTGGATGCGCGCCGGCCGCTGACCCAGGAGATACGACCGTCACAGTCGCTCACCCTCGATCTTAGGATCAAGGTGCCGATGCGTGGGCTGCCGATGTTCCTCGATGTCGATCTGGTGGAGGACGGCGTGCACTGGTTCGGCGGTTTCGGACACTCCGGAACGAGCAAGCTTGTCATCCCGCTCGCACCGGATTGGCCGGTGTCCGATCCGTCAGCGGGGTGACAGGCGTATCGGTAACGCCTTCAACCAACGATGGCCGACGCGCGGCGTCCACTCGAGGGTATCCGTCTCGATTCGGATTGTATTGGTCGCCTGCAACAGCACGCGCAAGGCGCATTCGATCTGCAACCTGACCAGCGTGCCTCCGATACACGAATGGCGCCCCATGCCGAAACTGAGCAGCGCGGCCGCATTGCGCGAGGGGTCAAAGGAATCCGGCTTTTCAAATACTTCGGGATCGCGATTGGCTGCTCCCAGCGCAAGGAAGACGGGCGTGTCCCGCCGGATCGACGTGCCTGCTATTTCCAGGTCCTCCCGCGCAACCCTCGCGATCAATTGGGCCGGGGAATTATAGCGCAATCCCTCAAGGACGACGTTTGGCATCGTTTCGGGAGCGGCTCTGGCGCGCAGCATTTCCGATGGGTGGCGATGGAGCGCAAGCAGCGTATTGGCGATACCGGCGTCGACATTTTCGACGCCGTCCGAAAACAAGAGCATGCACGCGTCGATCGCCTGCTGTTCGGAAAGGCATCGTCCGTCGTCTTCGGCAATGAGCAAATTGGAGATCAGGTCTGCTCCCGGCCTTAGCCGACGCTCCTGAACCAGCACCCGGAGATATTCCCTGAAATCCGCAAGCGCCTGATCAGTCCGGTCGCGAACCTCGTCCGAAGGGATCGGAGCAAACAGATGGAAGAAATGATGGCTCCAATATAAGAGCCTGTCGCGGTCGGCCACGGCAAGCCCCATGAGCCGGGAAATAACCTCAGCCGACAGCGATGTCCCGAAGTCGGCAATCGCATCCATGGTGCCGCTACGAAGATGCGGTTCGAGCAACCGCCGGGCAATCCCGGCGATGTCTACCGGATTGTCTTTCATGTGGGCGCGAAACACGCTGGCGATAATCCTGCGAGGGAGCACGTGCTCCGGTTTATCGAGAAACGGCAAAACATTGTGCGCGACATCTGCGCAGACATAGCGCTCGCGGTTGCGCGCGCAGATCACGGAAAACCGCGACGGCGCGTTCCCGAGTGCTGGATGCGCAAACGAAGCGACAATGTCGCGGTGTCTTGTCACTATCCAGGCACCGGACTTGCAGCGATGAACCGGGTCGTGTTCCCGTAGGCGCCGATAGACGGGATAGGGGTCGTGCACGAACGACGAGGCCAGCATATCGAGCGGGCACCCGTCCAGCACGTCATCGGCACGCGGCCGCAGGCCGCGCAGGCGTTCAATAAGACGCTTGGCCGATCGCATCCAGCACCTTGGCGATCTCGTGGTCGTTCTTCTTCAGGTGCTCCCTGACGAATTCGCGGTCGTCCTCAGTGAGCTTCAGTCCAGCGGCCAACCTTGCCAGCAGTGACGTCTCGTAGAAACGGATGGCGGCCGACAGCACAAATACCTCATCAACGAGATCGGCGGTGGTGCTCGGTGAACAGATGTCGGCGATGTTGTCGGAGCCAAGCCGGATATGGACGCCCGCGGCAGCGAGTTCCAATATGCGCGGTATCGAGTTGTAGGTTGGTGCCCGCAACGGCCGCAACTGACGCATGCCGATCGCTGCGGAAGGGCAGGAGATCACGCCGATATTGCATTCAAGTAACCCCTCAATCAGCCGATTGTGACGGCTGTCTTCATAGGTCGAAGGCGAAATCATGTGGACGGCCCAGATCATCGGGCTGCCGTTGGGCGACATTGGACCACCATACTTGCGGACCATTTCGATCAGGCGCTCGGTGCCGCGCTCGTTCGCCTCGTTTCGCTGGTCAGTATGGACATGGAGCATGAGATTGTGTCGCTTGGCCAGGTCCAGGACTCGAACGCAATGTTCCTCAAAGCCGATATGGTCGGGATAATCGTTCTTGTCGTCGGCCTCCGGCAGGCTACCAAGAAAATCCGCTGACTTTGCTCCCTCCTCGTAGACGGCCCAGCGGCCCGGTTCGCTGTCTTTGAAACCCAGTGGAGAATAAGTCGCGACGCGAAGATCGATTTGCGAGCTTCTCTTGTGTGCGATCTCCTGAAGCGTCCTGAGCGCCGACAGGCCGACGGCATCTGCAGTTACGTCGACCATCGTGTCGGCGCGCGTCGTTCCGGCGGCGACCATGACATCGAGCGTCCCGTTCACCCGAGCCTTGAGATCGTCGGGGTGGTAGGCAGGTCCCGTGTGAATTGCGTTGATCAGATAATGCTTTTTCTGCAACGAAATGTGAGAATTTTGCAGTATGCGAAGATTGGCATGGGCAAGATATCGATCATCGAGCGTCGCTGCCCGATCTAAATGGAGATGGGCGTTGAACATACCGCCAAGTTCGGCGATCTCTTTCCTCAATCGCGCAAAATAGGGCGACCGCTGTCCAAGCAAACTCATCTGTCACTTTTCTCCTGCTTACCACAGCAAAGGCTAATTCGCGCGCGGGTCGCTTAAAGCGGTCGAACGTGATCGCTGGACCGCCAGTAAGGCGTGTGTCTAGCATCGAGTGAACAGCATGGTCATGGAGAAAAGCAGGCGGCGGGCGATGAAAATAGCTTTTTAGCAGGAAAGACCATGCTGTCAGATAATACTGTGGTCTCTTGTCAGCTGGGCGCGGCAGGCTCGAAGAATGCCAGCACCCGCCCACGGGTTAGCGTCCTGCGAACGACAACCTCGTCCGCCGCATAAGTGAGGCCCTAGAACGGGGTACGCTGATACGCCCCTAATCCATGGTCTTGAGTGAGGCTGTGAAATGTCGACTTTCAGACGGCGGCGAAAGAGCGGCAACGTCCGAAATTGCGGCGCATTGGCTGCCTTTCGGAACGGAAGTTCACCGATGGGGTGAGACACAGCGTATCCGGTGAGCGCTCCTTCGTAGGTCAGAGATCTACCAGTTCCGAGATCCCCAGCGTCATCCTCGATGCCTAAATATCGGCGGCTCGCTCACAAAGCCTCGAAACCGGCGCGCAGCGCATGCCCCCATCTTACGGCACCGGACTAGCAGCGCCCCGACCCGGCGTCAGTACTACACGCAAATCAAAGGGGCGACCGGATCACGCTGCCGATATGAGCACGGTGGACGCCGATGCGCTCAGCCTTGCGCCGAGTGCAGGCACGCCGATCCAGTCAAATCGCGAACTCCGTTGGTAAGCCCTGCCTGCGTCTTCCGGGACACCATGCGCTCGGGACTGGAACGCTATGGCGTGAGCATGGCAAGATCGGCATCCCCTGCGTCGATCCCGTCGTGGTCCACGCGGTCAATGCCGTCGAGGTCGTCGAAGAGCCGCAGCCATTGGTGCGGAAGCATGTCGACCCCGCCCATTTTCTTTACTGCCTTGCCCATCGCGATCTCGAATTTCTCCGTCAGATGCGCCGGGATCGGCCGCTGAATATCGGATTCGTGCCAGACCCGGACCCGGTCTCCGACCCGAAGGCTCTCCGGCAGCAGCAATGGTCTGGCGGTGGCGATCATCAGGCTGCCGCCCACCTCGAGATTTTCCGGCAACTCCGTTACGTTGCGGCCCATGTAGGCGTCGCCCAGTACGGTCAGACCGTCCGGAAGCGAGGCGGAAAATGTATCGGTGACGCATAGGCTTTTCAGGATGGTGCCTGCCGGAATTTCATCGAGGTAATGTTCGACCCCGTCGACATCGATCACGTAGGGCCAATAATGTTTGCGGCCCTTCCAGTCGGCTTGCCGGGCATAAGGCTTCAAAAGCTCGAGGTGTTTGGGATCGGGTGCGCAATTGCGCTTGCCCTGGATCTGGACGATCTCACGGTACCGATCTGGCGGGGCAGGGCCGTCGCCATATTTCTCAGGGGCGGCATGGCCGATCTCGATGGTCAGGAGCGGTCGCCCGTTTCGATCGCGCAGCGAGTAAATCTCGATATCGCCGGACAAGAGATCCGCGTCATAGGAACCGTGGCCGACGCAGTGGTGCATGCGCCTGGATTCAAGATCGAGCGCCGCCGGCGTGAGCAGTTGCATAAGGCGAGAGCCGTCGGCGAGATCCGCAACCGGCCGTTCGTCGTCGGGGCCAAGCGCCTTCGCCGACTGCGCGTTCTTGCGGTCCATCGCCTTGTCGGCCTCGCGCAGGAGATCGGCATAGCTCGAGCATTTGAGCAGCTTGCGTGGGCGGCACTTTTCGTCGACGTTGGCCAGCCACGCGGCGCCCTCGGCCGCCGACGACACCAGCCAGTCGACGATGTGGCGCAGCTCTGCACGCCTGGGGAACGGGCTGCTCCAGCCTTCGGCCAATGTTTTAGGGTATTCGCTGCGGATATTGTTGGCGGCGATCCTGCCGACGCTGCAGCGCAGCAGAGCCATGTGGCCGAGGTCAAGGCGTTCCTCCGACGCGATGTTGACCAACCATTCCTCGATCGCCTCGACATCGCGAACATGTAAACCGCGCAGGTTCATCACGCCACCTCCGCCACAGAGACGGCGCGCCGAAGCTGTTTTATGCAGAGGGTGTCGAGGTCGGCGGCCTCAAACGGTGAACGATCATCATCGCGGAACACAACGCCGACATGAGGGAACGGCTTCTGCACGGTCGAACCGTCGATTTTCGGCCTTCCACTGATGAGCCAAATTGTGGAAGCCCGCATGGTATTGAATGGATCGGTCGGTGTCAGCCATAGGCGCTTGATGGCTGTGACGATCCCCTTCCGGTTTCTATCCATGCGATCCCTCCCTGCCTGCTTGCCTGAAGAAGGATTTGCCGAAGCTTTGCCTGGTGCAAACCGCACAACCAGAGCAATCCGTTGACGGAAGGTTGCCTCGCCTGCCGCCATCCACAAACCATGCCGAGAAAATAATTTCTCGAAGGCGGCTTTAGATCTTTCCTGGATCCTGCCAGGCAAGGTCGCAGGCAACCACAGGAGGCAGGCATGCGCAGAGGCATGGACATCGGCACGGCGGTCGGATTGCAAGCGACCGCGGTTGGCGCGGGAATTGGCGCCGTGCTCTACACCGGGCATGCCCGCGCCATGGAAGCGGTGCGCGCCGACCGCGAGTCGCGTGAACAGGCAGCTTATGATGCCGCCGTTGTCGCAGCACTCGGCAACGCGGAACAGCTGGGCCTCATCGCGCGGCAGGCCGTCCGCGACCTCGCCGCGGCCTATGCGGAGATCGCCAAATTGCGCCGGGCGTTGGCGCAGCGGCAGGCCTACATCGACCGTCAGCGGAGGCCGGCATGACCGAAGATTGCATCCATGAGGAATTCCGCGACCTGCTTCAGGAAGTGCCGGAAGCCGAAGCGGCTATCCGGCACTTCCAGGCTCTCAGAGCAAAGCAGGCGCGAGATGCCGCAAAGGCATGCGTGATCGCGCGGGATCGGCAGCGGCACCAAGCTGCCTGGGAAGCGCTACGAAGCGAGCTTCGTGCGTGCGGCCTGGGCTGCCCGGATTCGTTCGATTAAAAGGTTTCTCACCGAGTGCGGGCCTTCGATTTCCGGTGCCGTCGCCGCTGGCGCGGCAAGGCCGACGATCCCCGACCGCTTTCCCAGGACGGCGAGCTCGCAAGCCTTCGGACCGGCAGTCGCCAGCCGCTTTAGATCCTCATTGTCAAGCCCGAGCAACCAGTCCACTTGGGCAGGCGACAAGGCGCTGAGGTCGACCGCGGATCGGATGTCAGGATCGCTGGCCGACGCATACCGATGGACGGTTTTCCCGATGTCGCGTGCATATCGATCGTCGGCGGTTTCGGTCGCATAGGCTTCCCGATACTCGTCGCGGACGTCTTCAGGGGTGGTCGACGGCTGGGGCAGCATCGGCATTGCCGGCGGTGCGATGCCGAGAAGGCGGCAAAATGCGCCGACGACCGAAAGGATCACATGGAGGATCGCCTGCAGCATCGCGGCGGCGGCTTTTGATACGAAGTTCAGATAACGCATGGGTTTCTCCCGGTTCAGAGCTGTCCGTCTGATAACGATCCGGCCTCGGCATGCATTCGACAATGATGATGCGAGCATGGTCAGGGAGACGCTGCCGAAGTTCGTGGCTGCTCCCCTGTGATCTACCGGGTCTCTGTCGGCTTTCCGCGGCACCTCGGCCAGTCGCATCGCGGGTGTTCAACAAGTGACCATTCGCTTGAAGCGGACCCATCACCGTCGTGAATCATTTGGCGCCGACCGATTCAACAAACGCGTTGGACGCTGCTGGCTACGCGCGAAGCGAAGCAGTAGCGGTGTTGCGCAGACGCGTCACTCGTG
Source organism: Borborobacter xinjiangensis (assembly GCF_047739745.1). NCBI lineage: Bacteria > Pseudomonadati > Pseudomonadota > Alphaproteobacteria > Hyphomicrobiales > Phyllobacteriaceae > Borborobacter > Borborobacter xinjiangensis. The sequence goes on from NZ_JBLLVA010000031.1 coordinate 40,646, forward strand.
GCTCCAGGCGTGACCTCGAGTGAATAGTGCAGACCTCGCGTGTCCGCCAAAGGATTGAGAAAGACCTGACATTTGCGAGTTCTCCCCGTCACTTGTTTGATCTGAATCGATTTAGGTTCTCATTGCGACCGTGGCTTGCAAGACGGAGCTGTCGGCCAGTGACGGTGACCAGTAGGCGGGCGACAGAGTGATGACCGCCCGGAAGACCAAGTCAGGTGAAGGAGGCGCTCACCCACTACCGATTCGGCACCGGCGGTCGGAATCAACGCTGACGCGCCGGGCGCTTTGTTCGTTTCTTGCTGTCTTCACCGAATTGCTGCGGATCGCCCCTCAACGCCGATGTCGCGCGTCAGCCGCCATCTTGCAGCATTGATATTGAAGCCGTCGCGTCAAGGTGTTTGACGGTACTGCATGAGAGCGGCCTCGCAATGTGGATGGGTCGCGGCGATGACGCTGCGTCATCTGCATTTGCTGGATAAATTTGAATATCGATCGCATTTTAACGATCGGCATCAGCACTTCTCAAACCCTCAGCGATTACGACGGAACTGGGTTATTCAAGAAAGGGGGCGCGTGATGCCAATGGAAGATCGGCCACAAGATGCCGCGTGGGGCGGCAATGAGGGTGGAGTTGAAGGAACGCAACGCCTGGACCTGACCGAGGCAGCCCCGCCGACCACCGTCACCGTAGAAGAAATGGCTGACGGCGCCGTGCATGATGCTGAAGGCGCTGATGTTGAGGAGCCGCGCTTGGTCGCCGCAGGCGATGGAGGTGAAGGCCTGCGTGAGATCGAGGCACTTTACGGACGTCAGCTCAGTAAGGCGAAAGATCGGGTCTCGCGCTGGCGCGCTATGCAGGTGAAGGAAGCTTTCCGCATTGGCGACCTGTGGACGGAGCTTACCGGCATGCTTTCTGCAAAGGAGGTGTCGGCGTTTCTCGCGAGCGAGTGCCAGATTCCTCGGCGCGATGTTGCCCGATACGTGCGGCTGGCGAAGACGCTGGGTGACCAGCGTGAGCTGTTTGTCGAGACCGGCGTCGCCGTTTCGGTATTGCTGGATCTCGCCGGTCAGGACGAGTTCGTTCGCAACGAAGCAATCAAGATGATCGAGGCGGGCCGCAGCCTGCAGGCAAAGGAACTTCGCGGCCTCAAGCGCGATATCGGGCTCGCGCGCGCCGCCAACGAAGGCAAACTCGACGAGAGCCGGGCTCGTGATCTCAAGAATGCCGCCGCAACCAAGGCGCGGGGCGCCGCAAACGCATGGCTTGCCTCGCTCGAGGTTCTGGCCAATGAAGTGATCGCCCTCTCGGAACTCGACAGATCCGTATCGGTCGCGGGTACCGCATTGGACCGCGTGTCAAAACTTGCCGAAGCTGCCGCCAAGCTCGTCGCCGAGTTTCCCATTATTGCCGGGACGGACTTCGCGACGAGCTCGGAGCTTGCAAGATCGCGCCCCGACCGCGGCAGCTGGAAGAAGGTCGACGCCGCCTTGCGCCGAATTGCGCAACGCGAGGTCTTCATTGAAGAGCACTACCAGAGACCGAGGACCACCCTGTTGGCCTTCGACCATTATCTGGTTTGGGACTTGGCCTGGGTGTTCGGCTACAACGAAGATACCCGCCCAGACGCGGCCATGAAGCGCATGCGAGAGGCCGGCGACGTGCCGCTCGACACGCGCGCGCAACCGGGACGGGTGCGGGCGGAAACGATCCGTAGGCCGACGGTTCTGGAAATCTGTGCTGGCGCCGGCGGTGAGGCACTGGGGCTCGATGCCGCCGGTTTCCGCCATCTTGGCCTCGTCGAAATCGACCGTGATGCGGCCGCCACCTTGCAGGCAAACCGCCCGGAATGGCCAGTCATCCACGATGACCTGCGGGGGCTTGATCTTGCCGCCTATGAAGGCGTCGATCTGCTGGCCGGTGGGGTGCCCTGCCAGCCCTACTCGGCGGCTGGCGAGCGCCGAGGCGCTCATGATGAACGCGATCTGTTCCCGGAAGCGCTGCGTCTCATTCGGCAGCTGAAACCGAAAGCAGTCATGCTGGAGAACGTCACGGGTGTGCTGCAGGTGTCAAATAGTGTCAACCGGTTGCGCATTCTCTCCGAAATCACCAGCCTTGGCTATGACGCCGAGTGGCGTATTCTCGAGGGCCCGGATTTTGGGCTGCCGCAGAAGCGACACAGGGCCATCCTGGTCGGTTTCCAGCCGGGCATCATGCATCGCTTCCGCTGGCCGCAACCGTTCGAGACGCCAGCTCCGACTGTCGGCGAGGCGCTGCGCGACCTTATGGCCGCGGGAGGATGGCCGCATGTCGATGCATGGGTGGAAAAAGCCAGTGGCTATGCACCGACGCTGATCGGCGGCAGCCAGAAGAAGATGGGCATCGATCTCGCCCAGGCCAAATCGCGTGAAAGCTGGATAAAGATCGGCGTCAATCCGAGCGGCCGTGCCACGGGAGCACCTGGACCGGACGCGCCTGCCAATCACCTGCCCAGGCTCACCCTCAGGATGATGGCCCGCATCCAGGACTTCCCGGATGAGTGGCAATTTCAGGGAAGCGACTTGCAGGTATTCCGCCAGATCGCCAACGCTTTTCCGCCGCGGATGGCGCATGCGGTTGGCGCGTCGATCGTCCGGGCGCTCACGGGTTCGGAGATCGACCTTGCGGCGGCGCTCAAGGCCCCGAAGCCGGTGAGGGGAAGGCTGAATCTGGCCGCTCTGCGTGCGCGTACTCCGCTGGAGGACGTCGACGAGAGGGCGTGACCTCGCAATTGGCATGGCTGAGCAATCTTGCCGGCCATGCCAGTCCTTCCAGATTGTTTCAGCAGTGTGCGGTGCGGCGCCTGCCATCAACGGCAATTTGGCATGCAGGTCGGCCGTGCCGCCATCAATCGTGGAACAAAGCAATTAGCTTACGCCTGGAAAGGCCGGCAGCCTAAATGAGGTAGCATCTTGCGTGTATTTTCGACTTTCAGCGGCATCAGCGCGGCAACCGCCGCGTGGAAGGATCTGGGCTGGACATTCGCCGGCTATGCCGAGTACGAGCCGACTGCCTGCGCCGTACTGGCGGCCCGCTGCGGGGCCACTCGCCCAAAATACCTTCCCACGACCGACAATGATCTGATGGCGGACGAGGCTTGGGCTTTGGCATATCGCATAGACAAAGACCTACCCAAGGGATCGCGGCCAAATCGCCTGCTCAACTATCTCACGCCGGATATGAACCCGCTGTCGCTGCGGCCCGGCGACATTGAGAAGCTCCGGTGGAGCGACGATGAAAAGTTCGCGGAAATGTCCGAAAAGGAGCGAGTAAGTCGGGAAAAGCTGATTGGCCGGCATAGACAGACAGACTATCCCGTTGCCGGTAAGACCCCGAATTTCGGCGACCTCTGGTACATCACCGACGCGGATCTCGAGGAGCTCGGCGAAATTGACCTACTTGAAGGGGGGTCTCCCTGCCAGGCATTTTCCGCCGCCGGCACCAAGGCTGGGCTTCTCGATCACCGCACGGCCGCGATGTTCGGCTTCATCGATCTCGTCGAGCGAATGAAACGCATTAATGGGCTGAAATGGGTTCTTTGGGAAAACGTAAAAGGTGTCTTGAATGACGATCAGAATGGATTTGGCTACCTCCTTGGGCGAATTGCGAAGACAGAAGGCGCTCCAGTCGTCGCGCCAGGAGGACGTTACGCCAACGCTGGTTATGTATCTGGGCCGGACGGCGATGTGGCCTGGCGTCTCCTCGATGCGCAATATTTCGGCAAGCCCAACCGACGCGAGCGTGTCTTTGCTCTCGCGCGTGTTGGAGCTGGAGCTGCCGGCATCGACCCTCGCGAAATACTCTTTGACGAGGAAAGTGAAGAACTACGCCCTCAGCTCCGCGGTCGGAAGGGAAACACCGTTGCCGGAATTCCTGGAGTACGCGCTGAAGAACTCGTCGGATATCGGGGACCAATAGCCTTCATGGCGGGCCAGAGCGCCAAAGCGCGGAGTGCGGCCGCATCTGCGGCCGTAGTTCCTACCCTCCGCTCGCAGGACTCGGGCACCAACCGGGTCCCCAGTATCGCATATGTTATGCCTGCTGAGGATAACGACGGAACGCTGGACATTGGAAACATCGCTGCGGAACGGCTCGTCGTAAGGAAACTTCTTCCGCTCGAATGCGAGCGCCTGATGGGATTTCCCGAGGGATGGACCGCAGTCGATGTAAATGGCGCGATCATGACAGACACCGCCCGCTACAAATGCATCGGCAACTCGATGTCGGTCGACGTCATGCGTTGGGTCGGCCAGCGGCTGAACCAGGCTGTCGGTCGGGTGAATACGGCGTCAACCCGGATACCCATTTAAGCTCCGCACGTCGCCTCGCCCGTTGTGGACCATGTGGATGGTGAACTTGGCGTGTTCGGACGATGGGCCTCCCGGCTTCTCTGCGTGTGCACTGATTACACAGCGCAAGATCCCTACGAGATTTGGCGTTGACATCCGACACCATCGCGCTCGCCACATTAGCCCTCGACTATCGTCCGCCCTTTCTGGCGGCAATGCTGTGGCGGCCGCATCCCGGACCTGCTTTGCCGCCCACGCCTGCGATGGCAGCACAATCGAGCATGCATAACATTCCACAGGATCACCAGCCAGATTTCGTAGACGCTTGCAGTGCTGTTCGGTAGAAAGTGATCGATTTGCGCCAATATGGTATGGTTGAGGGCGTGCGACGAAATCAGTGCTGCCCACCCTGGTGATGATTCGGCCCGTTTCCAAGGAGCGATGGGCCAGGATTAACGCAAGCGCGAAAGACACCGGCCTGGCCGTCCAACGCGTTGCAGCGGTCGATCGAGTCGAGATTCCAGCAGAGTTGCGTCATGGTCTCGACGCCAAGAAATTCCATCACAGCAACGGGCGCGAGGATCTGGCCGGCGAATGAGGATGGGTATCGCGGCCTTAACGCGCTTTGTTTGGTCGTCGAAGGAGGCTAATGATTTTGCCATCTGCACCAAGGGGTTTCTCATTTATGAAAGCTCCTCCTTCGCCGAGGTGGCTTAGCCCTCGAACGTGGCTGGGCTACGTCGCCAACGCATTCGTGTCCTTCTCGGGTGGCGTTTGGCAGCAACGGTGAGGTAACGATGCGACCGGACAGTAATACCGCGACCCCGCAAATAAAAACGTCCAGAGCTTTGGTGTTCAGGAGTAGAGATTACCTCACGCGGGCGCTTTATGGGATCAAAAGTGCATGAAATTGTTCGATGGCGCTCCAACAATCGGCAAGATTGGCGACTACGTGGTGTTGTGCCTTTTCATGCTGCTGGTTTCTGCTGTTTGGGTCGAAAGTGACGTTTATCGCTACGCGGCAATGATACTTGTCGTGTGGGGCCTGGCCGACTATTGGAAGGCCGAGTTCAAGCCGTCGATTGGCTGGATGGGCCTTGCTTGTATCGTGTGGACGGCGTTCGTCGCCATACGCTACATCGTGGTTTATTTGGACCCATCCGTGCAGAACCACGGCACCTCCGAAGGCATCTACCTTTTCCCGATCCTCTATATGACGGTCGGGTACATGATGTTTCGGTATCGGCATATGGTCGGGAAAGCCGCCGTGCTCTTTATCATCATCAGCTTTGTCATGGCGGCCGCGACTGTTCAGCCATCTTCACTGTTCGACGATGGGTATCACGATTTCCTGATGATGAACAACACCATCCACAGTTCGGTAGGTGCCGGCTTCATCATTTTGGCAGGGATTAACTTTGCCAGTTTTGCACTCAAGAATGTGCAGAATACCAAACGAAGATTCTGTTTCGAGGCCATCGCCTACGCCACCGTCGGACTCTGCATTGTTGGTCTATATGGCGCAAAATCGAAGGGCGTCTGGCTGGCGATCACCGCTGCTCTCTGCGCCCAGGTCCTCCTGTCGGTCCGACGAATGTATGGGAAGCGCGGCTGGATAGTAGCAGGAGCCCTTCTGGCTACGCTGGCGGCGTTCGTGGCGATTTTCAGCGCGGGCATATGGGCAACAATGGGTCCGACCATTGATAGCGCAATCGCCATCGCTTTAGCGGCACGGGAAAGCGGCAGCTTGACAGGGTCTATTCAGTCCGCGATTGCATCCGGAACAGTCCCGACAAGCATGAATGAAAGATTGATGCTCTGGTCCAATGCCGTCGAGGTTTGGTCGCACAATGTTGTTTTCGGGAGCGGCATTGCTTGGAAAGATTTGTGGATAAACGCAACATATAACTATGTAGGATATGATCTTATCCATAATGGGTATCTAGAGATCGGTGTAAGATATGGGTTTACTGGAATCATTTTTATCGGATTAATATATGCATGGTCAATTGTACAATGCTATAGAAATCTCACCTCCCGAGAATCTTTTCATTTCCAAGTTGTTTCGCTTATATTTTTCCTCGTATCAATCGTGACTAACTCCAATAATCGACTCGCCATTGGCGAGTCCTATATGCTGCTGGCAGCGGCAGTTGGTTTTTTTTCCAATTATCTCGGCCAGCATCAGAAGTTTGCTGAAAAGATCTGATACTCTCCCTGTTTCGGCATTCTGTCCACAACGCGTCCCGGACCAGCTTCACCGGCCACGCTCGCAGGGCAGCATTACCGAGCATGCATAGCATTCCACCCTTCCACCTGGATCAACCGTTTGTAGGGCAGCCTAGATGTTTGATCCCGGGTTTTGATGGGGCATCCTTATCTTCCGACTCAAAGGATGCGCTATGGGACAGGTTCATCATGGGAGCGCCACAACGACAGCGGCGGTCCGTCGAGCGATACAGCATAGTCAAGAGAGCCTGAGGGGGTTGGCCAAGCGCTACGGGATCAACCCGAAGACGGTGGCGAAATGGAAGAAGCGCCCCTCGGTCGCCGATCTGCCGACCGGGCCGAAGAAAGCGCGTTCGACAGTGCTGTCAATCG
>NZ_JBLLVA010000032.1:0-43703 GCF_047739745.1 Borborobacter xinjiangensis
CTCTGTCGTCATCTATCCGTCCTCTCAAAAGAGAGGGGGTCAGTTCTTCCTTTCGTCCGGGGGCGCATTGCCTCAAGCAAAATGTTACCGATAGTGTCGATGCTCCAACTGGGATGGCGATGAATTGCTGTTCCGGTTTGGGGGATGGATGGCGGGGCTCAGCATGGCGACACGGTCGGAACTGACAGCGGCGATCGTCGAGCGTTATCTGGTGGCGCGCCGAGACGACAAGGGCCGGATTCTGGATGAGTTCGTCGCGGTCGCCGGCTATCATCGCAAGCACGCGATCCGGGTTCTGGGCGGTCGCGAGAAGAAGCCATCCGGGAACAAGAGCCACAGCCTTCGTTATGGCAGCGATGTCCGCGAGGCGCTCATCGTGTTGTGGGAGGCATCGGAGCGGCTGTGTTCCAAACGGCTGCGACCGTTGATACCGATCTTGTTGCCGGCGCTTGAGCGGCACGGCCGGCTTGGGCTGGATGACGCACTCCGCTCCAAGCTGCTGACGGTAAGCCCGGCGACGATCGATCGGCTTTTGACCGAGGTCCGCATCGTCGCTCGCGGCGGCCGGCGCCGCCGGGCAGGAATGAGTTCGGCGGTTCGCCGCTCGGTACCGGTGCGCACCTTCGGCGATTGGAACGATCCGCCGCCCGGCTTCGTCGAGGTCGATTTTGTGGCGCATTCGGGCACGTCTTCGTCGGGGAGCTTCGTGCAGACGATGGTGCTGACCGACATTGCCACCGGCTGGACCGAATGCGTTCCGGTCCGCACGCGCGACAGCGGCAATGTGATCATGGCAATCAAGCAGGCCCGCTCACGGTTTCCCTTTCCGCTGCTGGGTGTCGACTTTGACAACGACAGCGCATTCATGAACGCGTTGGTCGTCTCCTGGTGCCGCAGCGAGGATCTGGAGGTGACACGCTGTCGGGCTTATCGGAAGAACGATCAAGCTCATGTGGAACAGAAGAACGGCGCCATCGTGCGCCGCCTGGTGGGGTATGGCCGGTTTGTCGGCACGGATGCGACGGCGGCCCTTGAACGCCTCTACGCGGTGGTGCGGCTTAACGGCAATCTATTCCAGCCGTCATTCAAGCTGCAGGAGAAGACACGCATCGGTGCCCGAGTGATCAAGCGCTATCATTCGCCCGTTCCACCCGCGGCCCGTGTCCTTGCTCATCCAAATGTGGCCGAGGCCGATAAGGAGCGGCTACGGGCCTTGCTGGAGACAGCCGACCCGGTGCTGCTGTTTGCCGGAATCCGCGCTGCACAGGAAGAGCTTGGAAAGCGGGTCGATCGTCGTGGCCTGAATGCGAAAATCGAGGAGCCATTGGTTATCGATCTCCAGAGCTTCGCTGCGAACTTGGAAGAACGGCGAGACACGGCCAACGCATCGGCGGCCATATCGGCGGACCAAACCCTGGCCGAAAAGACCCAGCATGTACGAGCCCTTTGAGGCGCGGATCAAGGAATGGCTGAAGGAAGACCCAGCCCTCTCGGCAGCCGGCGTGCTGCAACGGCTGAAGGAGATCGATCCAGCCCGCTTCAACGAAAAGAACATCAGAATGGTGCAACGGCTGGTGAAGGCCTGGCGCATGGAAATGGCTGGGCTGGTCATCCTCGATGGCGGCTGGATCAAGAGCTTGCCGGTATCACCTGCCGCCGCCGCGGCAGCTAATACGAGCACTGTCGCCACCGCAGCCCTCGGTAACATTGATCGGTGAGGCAATAGGGGGGGGCAATTTCTCATTTCGCCTGACACAGCCCGACCCCGCGCTTCGTGGAGCCGTGGACATCGGCTGTTTGACGCATGCTCAGGTGGACTGGTTGCTGTCGTTGAAGGATTCAGACCTTGGGAAGCTGGGTGACGCACGCCCGAAAGCCTGCGAACTGGCGGCAACTGGGCCCAAGTGCGGCATCGTAGGAGTCCCGGCCGTAGGAGTCCTTGCCGAGGTTCCAGCGGCAGCGCACCTTCACCCGGTCCGGCGCTACTCGTCGCCCGAATCCTCGGCGCGGACTCCCGGAGCCTGTTCGCTAGGATGCGGACGGTCTCGGCGCGGGCGGCATACTCGGCTGTCACCTTCCGGCGGCGGGCGACCTCGTGGTTGAAGATCGCGTCCTCCACCTCGGGGATTTCCTTAATAAGTCGCTGAACGCTCCCCGATGCCCTCCCGAAGCGAGTGCATCAGGCTTTCTTCATCGGGAGGGGGGCGGTCAGGAGCTCGTGCCACGCCTTGAGCCTGGCGATTTCCCTGCGGGCTTCGGCGAGTTCGTACTGAGTGTAGGCGGCGATGACTGCCTGCTGCCGCGCTGCGCGCTCGTCGCGGGCGCGCTGCACCGCCTCCATGGCTCGAGCGTGACCGCCCGAAAGCACGGCCGCGATGCCGATGCCGACGGCGGTTGCCTGCAGTCCAACTGCCGTTCCATGATCCATGCGCAAGTAGACCTCCTGTTCTCCGAGCCTGATGGCATAGAGAGATCCAGGAAAGATCTAAAGCCCTGCATCGGCCGGCGATATTCTACCGTCGGCGCTGGACTCTGGCGGGAGGTAACCACAAGGAATCGGCGATCTCGATAGGCGCGACAGCGTGTGACCTCCAGATCCGCGCTGCGGCACCAGCAGACGACCAACGCGTTCATGAATGCGCTGTCGTTGTCAAATTCGACACCCAGCAGCAGAAAGGGAAACCGTAAGCGAGCCTGCTTGATTGCCATGATCACATTGCCGCTGTCCCGCGTGCGGACCGGAATGCATTCGGTACAGCCAGCGGCATTATCGCTTCTCCCTTGGCCGTGCAATGCCCGATGATTTTGTGGCCTCAAGCGGCCGCACGAAACGGCAGGACTCTCATCAACACTATCGGTAACATTTTGCTTGAGGCATGCGCGGTGAGATCGGTCGGGTAACGCTTTGTCTTCCGCTCGATCGTGGCCATCCGGCCTCGCGTCTCGTGTCCACATAAACAGCGTGAATCACGATCCCGTCCCAAAGGAAACTAATTTCTCAAACGAACTCTTAGCGGCTTATCGACTCCGCTATTATGCCGTTCTCGAAGGCAACTTCGCCAACCACTCCTTTCACTGTAACAACGCAGCCATCCGGACATTTCTTAAGCAGGAATGACCGCCCTTTACGATCAAGTTGCTTCACATCGACACTAATCTGTGTTGCATCAAAATCTGGTACGGATCATCTAGTACGCCCATTTCTCCAACGAGTTGCATCCTGCCCTTGACTGCAACCCTCTGCCCGACCAATTGGTCTTTGTCGAGTTTGAAGTCGACCAACGATATGGAGGTATATTCGGTCCCAAGGATTACTGCATTTGCGTCCTCCTTTTCTTCCCTTTCACTTTCATCGACAAAATCGCCGGTTCTTACGAGGTCCGGTCCACCAGCGTGAACGTTTAAGTCTCTTGCCGTCAGACTGCCAAAAATTTGAGACAGGGCCTCTGGATCTCCGCCACAACCCGGCACAAGTATTCTAACGACCGTTAATGGGCTATCTGCCTGGGACATTAGGTATCCACATTGCTGCTCGTATTCTTTTTCAAGTGAAAGACGTAAACAAATCAATGTTTCTCCAGACTCCGCACTTTCTTCCCAATATCGTCCTTTCCAGCGAAGTGGGGACGGCTTGAAGTCAGGTTGATTAGTGTCCAATAGCATGTGATAGCTGATCCCGTCTTCGGCGAAATCGATACGCTAGTCTGGAGTTTGTAGCCATTTGCCTGAAGAGAACGCGACCGGTTGCGGGATATACATCATGCCAAATTCTTCGACTAATTGAGCGATTTGTTCGTCTGATGTGACGCACTCCTGAGCCGCAGCGCCGAACGAAAAGGAAGTTGCAAAGATCGTCGCAAACAAGAATCTCATTAGAAAGCCCCTTTTTCCATTCCTTTCAAGCACATAGGGCGAGGCGAAGTCACCTAAAAACTGCGCTAAGTGTGCCAAGCCTGCAATGCGGCTGTTGGCAAAGGAGCTTCGGGAAACGCTGCCAGAGCCAGGGCATCGGCCGCGATCTACCAGCGGGCTGACCAGATCAACAGCGCCGGCGGCGATCTGCGCAGCCTGACCGACAAGGCGCGGGAAGGGAATTCTCGACCTGGCCGATGGTCATGGCTGCTGCGAGCCCGGCTCGAGGAGGGGAAGCAACGCCAAACGCCGGAAAATGCGACATCTGAGGCTCGGCCACGGCTCGAAGTGTCGGAGTCACTCCTGAAAAGCGTGCAGAAGTCGAACCGGCGACGATGATGCCGGTCGGCCGATCTTTGCGAGAACCACTTGGCGTATCCGTCGTTGATACCGGGACGTTGCGTATCCAGGTTGATGCTTTACCATATTTTCAATGCCTTACGATGTGACGAAAATTTCTCTCCCAAGCCTTTGGGGGCCGATTTCAGACGCGACCTCAATCCTGGTGCGGCTCGACGAGCGCGTCGCCCGCTCGCCGGTCGGGGAGGGGTGGATCGAGCGCATGCACTTTGCCGATGCCTGCGCCTCGCTTTGGATCGACGGTGAACTCGTCCAGCTCGAGGACCAGTGCTGCACGCAGCGTTGTTGGCCAGGACAAAAGCGCCCGCAGCCCATGTAAAGGATCCGCGGTCTATGACCTCGACTGGGACGAGAGCGAACGATTGGATGAATGGCGCGGCGTGCTTGCAGCGAGCGAAGGCTTGCCCCCCGTCCTGCGGGCGATCATCGCCCTCGACGGCTGGAGCGAACTGCAGGTCTTGCAGCGCGCGCCCAGGCTCGGCCGACTGCTGGCCGCTTCGATGTTGCGCCAGGCCGGCCTGACGACCGCCTCGCATCTCGCCGCGTTCAATCTTGGCCTGAAATCGGTTCCCGTCGACCGCCGTCGGCATCGCGATCGCGACGTGCGCCTGTTCGCTGATCTTGTTCGGCGGGCAGACTGAGCTGCACCGTCGTGTAAGACCGCGTACGGGGTTCGCTTCCTGCGGTTGAGCTGCGGCCAAACTCATGCCTTCTGTAACAATATTCACCATTGATGCCCGAAGGGGTTGAATAGCATTTGCAGTAAACATTCGAATCCTTCATCTCTTCTGATGATTCGCGTTCTGAGACGCGGCGGAGGGACTGGGACTACCCGGGCTGTCCGGCGGCACACGGCTCGGGAGGACAAGTATTGGCGCCGAAGATCACCGAGATATTGGCTCGCGTGCCGCTAGATCGGCTGAAGCAGTTAGCGGGCAAGTCCTCCGTCGAGCTGCTGGGGCGGCTGAAACCCCAAGCGGTCACTCAACCGGGCTTGGCTGAATTTCTAGTTCACACGTCCGGTGAAGCGGCTGCTCTCATGGACCCGGCAATCCGGGAGACCGTGATCGACCGGCTAACAGTTCCCGAGGCAGTAGAAATCTGCCAGGTCCTGCGGCTACCGACGGCCGATCCAGTCCCGACATTGCGGGGTGCGGTTACCAATCCAGCAAAGCTTGAGAAATTCCTGTCGTATTTTTCATTATCGCTGGCGACGAGCTTTGCTGAATCGCCAGTGACAGCTAGCCTTCAGGCTACGCCTAACGACCTGCTGAGGCCGCACCAGACGGCTGGGTATCGTCAGCTGCGGCAAGCCCTCAATGTGCCGGACGCGAAAGTGCTGGTCCATATGCCGTATGGCGCGGGTAAACTGAGGATGGTGGCAGTAACGGCTGCCGACCTGTTCAGAGCCGAAGCCGACCAAGACAATCCTCTGGTTCGCGTCGGGTGAGCAGCTATGCGAGGACGCATTCGAGGAGCTTGTCGCTGCTTGGGAGAAAATTGGGACTAGGCCCGTGACGGTGACGCGCTCCTTCGGCCGAGAACGTCTTCCCGATTTGTCGAACGTCACGGATGGAATGTTCGTTTTCGACGTCGAGCAATTCGTTGCTGGCGTAAGTCCCGTTGATCCAGGGCTGGCATCGTTCGTAGGGCGCGCTTCGGTCGTCGTTCTGCACGATGCCTCACTGCTGGACATTCCGCCATTCGCCGCCGTCTTCCACGCCATGGACAAGACAGGAGGGTTGCGCGTCGTCGGGATCTGTCCGACTGACAAAGAGGGGCTTCAGGCCATCGGGCGGTCGGCATTTCTTACGCTTTTCGGCACGAGTGTTGCGATTAGGGCTGGCTCTCCTGTCCGTGCCTTGTTCGAGGCGAATGAGGTTGATGCTCCAGACTCTACAGAAAATCTCAGCGCAGCCAAAACCGACGGCGGCATAAATCGACAGCTATCGCCGCCAGCGCAGTTGCACGTCCCGAAACGGCGCCGCCGGTTCACCAGACTAGGTTCTGTCAATGTCTGCTACTAGGCCACGGCAGTGCGGATCTATACGGCCGAGATGCGCGCGAAACTGCCGTTCGCAACGCGGACAATGAAGGTCACGGATGGGTCAGAAATGGCGCATTGGGTGCCGCTCCTTCGTGAGTCGGCGATCTACCTGTTCCGAGATCGCCAGCGTCATCCACTTCGATGCCTGGATCTCGACGGCGTTGAAACGACCCGTACCAGGGCCCGCAGCGCATGCCCTCAGTTGCGGCACCCCGAGCCCGACCCGACGCAGGGCGATCAGATAGAATCCTTGCGCAACGGGCGGGTGGGGTAGTCAGAAGCGCACGGCAGCTAACGTACGGGCGATGAGCCTGTGTTAGTCGAGCCCGAGCCTTTTTTTCAGCTCCGCATTCTCCTCGCGCAGACGTTCGGCCAGCAGCTTCTTCAGCCGGACGTTCTCCTCCTCGAGCGCGAGCAGGTCCTTCAGATCCCCGTTCGTTGAGGCGGGGGCCGCCGACTTCTTCCACTGATAGTAAGTCTGCTCCGATATGCCGGCATGCGGCGGCTTGCAGCAGGAGCGTCGGTTACAGCAGGTGCTTGGTCTACTGCCTTCTGAGGAGACCGCTTTGGCTGGGACTTGGCTGTTTTCGGTCGTGGAGCCTGTTTCTTCGTTAAAGGTGTTTCCCCCGTTGCAGGTGCTTCGCCGGGGGTCTGAGGTGATTCAGCTTCCTTAAGGTCGGCCATGAGATGCTCCGCTCGCCGTTTATACCCGTCTTCAGCATCAATTGATGTCACCTTAGAGTCAATAAGTTCCGGGTTTGACAACTCCGGATCCCCAGACTCCCTCTTTGTTTCGGCGACAATAGCGGACAAGTCGAGATCGCCCCAGATTGAACGGCCTTGCTTGGAATTGCCCCGCTTCTGTTTGACCTCCACGACAAATGGTCGAATCTGCCTCCTCATAGTCACTTCCTTGATGAGAACAACTTGCGCAATCAATCACTGTTTCGTGTTGTTTGGTGACGATCCAGCGTCCAGCCCTGGTCACCTTTTTCTCGCGCCGAGCTCTATCGGACGAGACCAATGATGAGCAAGCGATGTTTCGATCAATCAACGCTCTGGGCCTAATTCGATCGCAGGGACGGCCTCTGTAGTTTCCATCCTGAGAGGATCGCCTGACGAACGCGGACAAAGGCCGGCGGCGGATCCAATGATGTTGTGCGCGCAATGCGGTTCTTCCCCAGTTTAGGGGGGTAGACGCGGGAGTGAAACGTTTGCGCAGGTCGGCTTTACAAGGCCGGCGCGTGGCCGGGGCTTGGGATGTCGCGCCGGCCTTACGGTTTCGCGTGGGTTCGCCCGCATAGTTAGGATGACATAGCTGCCGGCGACACGATAGCGCGCGTTGGTGCCAATATATCCCACGAAAAGAAAATTCGGCTTTACATCCGGCCTTTCCGCTCTTTCGGTAGAAGGGTCAACGGATGATTGGGCAATGCGGGGCCTTGGCGAAGGTGACGTTGATGCGATGACCATGCTTGCGTCCGGAGACGCGGATCGTGTGCCGGTTCACGCTGCGGATATGAGCACGGTGGACGCCGATGCGTTGGGCTTTGCGCAAGGCCTTGCGCGGAGTGCAGTCACGCCGATCCCAACCGTAGCCATGGCCGTAACCGGCGCCGTGATATCCGAAGCTTGGCCCGTGTGAGCTGATCCCGAAATAGAAGTTGTCAGCCTGCGCCGTTGCCGGCACGGCGGCCAGGGTACCCAGACCTAAAATTGCCGACACGACTGCGATCTTGATTTTCCGGAACATGAGTTCTCTCCCGTTTTTGAACGTTCAGCTCGATAATTCGACGACGGGAGACTTGCACGTGGCGGCTGAACCGAACTCGAACCCGCCATTCATGTGCCGTTAATCGTGGGATCGAGACCGCAGCAGACGTGCGGACAACGACGGCATCGCCTGCGAATCCTGGCCGCGCTGAGTCCGATCACCCCAACAGCACTGCCATGAGCGACATCATGATCACCGCAACTCCTGACGCTGAGTATAAAGCCAGAGTTCGTAGGGAGTTGATGTCCTATATAGCGGTCAAGCTCGGTCCAAACAGGCTAATCGCACTTGCCTACTGCGTGAATTGTCCACTCGCCCACATCTGGCAGCTTGCGCTGGAGCTGTGCGGCCGTCCCTTCGAGCGGGATGCCTCACACTAGATGATCGAAGCGTGGGCGGACGTGGGCGGGGGCGGAACTGAAGGACGTCGGTGATCACGGTCCAATGCGCGGGTTGGTCAGACTATGTGAGCCTTTGCCGTCACGCGACCTCCGTTGGTAAGCCCTGCCTGCGTCTTCCGGGACACTATGCGCTCGGCAAATGGAGCAAGCTATGGCGTGGGTGTTGCCGGATCGGCATCCCCTGCGGCAATCCCGTCGTGGTCGACGCGGTCGATGCCGTCGAGGTCGTCGAAGAGCCGCAGCCACTGGTGCGGAAGCATGTCGACCCCGCCCATTTTCTTTACTGCCTTGCCCATCGCGATCTCGAATTTCTCGACCAGATGCGCCGGGATCGGCCGCTGAATGTCGGATTCGTGCCAGAGCCGGACCCGGCCTCCGACCCGAAGGCTCTCCGGCAGCAGCAAAGGTCTGGCGCTGGCGATCATCAGGCTGCCGCCCACGTCGAGATTCTCCGGCAACTCCGTTACGTTGCGGCCGATATAGGCGTCGCCCAGTACGGTCAGGCCGCCGGGAAGCGAGGCGGAGAATGTATCGATGACGCATAGGCTTTTCAGGATGGTGCCTGCCGGAATTTCATCGAGGTAATGTTCGATCCCATCGACGTCGATCACATAGGGCCAGTAATATTTGCGGCCCTTCCAGTCGGCTTGCCGGGCATAGGGCTTCAAAAGCTCGAGGTGTTTGGGATCGGGTGCGCAATTGCGCTTGCCCTGGATCTGGACGATCTCACGGTGTCGATCCGACGATTCAGCGCCTTCGCCATATTTCTCAGGGGCGGCATGGCCGATCTCGATGGTCAGGACCGGTCGCCCGTTTCGATCGCGCAGCGAGTAAATCTCGATATCGCCGGACAAGAGTTCCGCGTCATAGGAACCGTGGCCGACGCAGTGATGCACGCGCCTGGATTCTAGATCGAGCGCCGCCGGCGTGAGCAGTTGCATAAGGCGAAAGCCGTCGGCGAGATCCGCAACCGGCCGTTCGTCGTCAGGGCCAAGCGCCTTCGCCGACTGCGCGTTCTTGCGGTCCATCGCCTTGTCGGCCTCGCGCAGGAGATCGGCATAGCTCGAGCATTTGAGCAGCTTGCGTGGGCGGCACTTTTCGTCGACGTTGGCCAGCCACGCGGCGCCCTCGGCCGCCGACGACACCAGCCAGTCGACGATGTGGCGCAGCTCTGCACGCCTGGGGAACGGGCTGCTCCAGCCTTCGGCCAATGTTTTAGGGTATTCGCTGCGGATATTGTTGGCGGCGATCCTGCCGACGCTGCAGCGCAGCAGAGCCATGTGGCCGAGGTTAAGGCGTTCCTCCGCCGCGATGTTGGCCAACCATTCCTCGATCGCTTCGACATCGCGATCGTGCAAGCCGCGCAGGTTCATCGCGCCACCTCCGCCACAGAGACGGCGAGCCGAGGCTGTTTTATGCGGAGCGTGTGGAGGTTGGTAGCCTCAAACGGTGAACGATCATCATCGCGGAACACAACGCCGAGATGAGGGCATGGCCTCTGCGCGATCGAGCCGTCGATTTTCGGCCTTCCACTGATGAGCCAAATTGTGGAAGCTCGCAGGGCATTGAATAAATCGGTCGATGACAGCCGCAGGCCGGTGCTGAACGTGACGATCCCCTTCCGGTTTCTATCCATGACAATCCCTCCTGCTTGCCTGTCTGAAGAAAGGATTGGCCGAAGCTTTGCCTGGTGCAAACCGCACAACCAGAGCAATCCGTTGACGGAAGGTTGCCTCGCCTGCCGCCATCCACAAACCATGCCGAGAAAATAATTTCGCGAAGGCGGCTTTAGATCTTTCCTGGATCCTGCCAGGCAGGGTTGCAGGCAACCAACAGGAGGGACGCATGCGCAGAGGAATGGACATCGGCACGGCGGTCGGATTGCAGGCGACCGCGCTTGGCGCGGGGATTGGCGCCCTGCTCTACACCGGGCATGCCCGCGCCATGGAGGCGGTGCGCGCCGACCGCGAGGCGCGTGAACAGGCGGCTTATGATGCCGCCGTTGTCGCAGCACTCGGCAACGCGGAACAGCTGGGCCTCATCGCGCGGCAGGCCGTCCGCGACCTCGCCGCGGCCTATGCGGAGATCGCCAAATTGCGCCGGGCGTTGGCGCAGCGGCAGGCCTACATCGACCGTCAGCGGAGGCCGGCATGACCGAAGATTGCATCCATGAGGAATTCCGCGACCTGCTTCAGGAAGTGCCGGAAGCCGAAGCGGCTATCCGGCACTTCCAGGCTCTCAGAGCAAAGCAGGCGCGAGATGCCGCAAAGGCATGCGTGATCGCGCGGGATCGGCAGCGGCACGAAGCTGCGTGGGAGGCGCTACGAAGCGAGCTTCGTGCGTGCGGCCTGGGCTGCCCGGATTCGATCGACTAAAAGGTTTCTCACCGAGTGCGGGCCTTCGATTTCCGGCGCCGTCGCCGCCGGCGCGGCAAGGCCGACGACCCCCGAACGCTTTCCCAGGACGGCAAGCTCGCAAGCCTTCGGACCGGCAGTCGCAAGCCGTTTCAGATCCTCATCCCCAAGTCCGAGCAACCAGTCCATTTGGGCAGGCGACAAGGCGCTGAGGTCGACCGCGGATCGGATGTCAGGATCGCCGGCCGACGCATACCGATGGACGGCCTTCCCGAGATCATTTGCATATCGATTGTCGGCGGTTTCGGCCGCAATTGCTTCCCGATACTCGTCGCGGACGTCTTCAGGGGTGGTCGACGGCTGAGGCAGCATCGGCATTGCCGGCGGCGCAATGCCGAGAAGGCGGCAAAATGCGCCGACGACCGAAAGGATCACATGGAGAATCGCCTGCAGCAGCGCGGCGGCGGCCTTTGATACGAAGTTCAGATAACGCATGGGTTTCTCCCGGTTCAGAGCTGTCCGTCTGATAACGATCCGGCCGCGGTATGCATTCGACAATAATGATGCGAGCATGGTCAGGGAGACGCTGCCGAGTTTGAGGGCGGCTATTTGTTAAAACTACCCGGTATTCGCCCGCTTTCCGCGGCACCCGGGCCAGTCGCATCGCAGGTGGTTAACAAGTGCCCATTCGCTTGAAGCGGACCCATCACCGTCGTGAATCATCTGGTGCAGACCGATTCAACAAACGCGTTGGACGCCGTTCACGCGCCAGGCGAGAATCGCGCATGCCAAAACCCGCGACCGCACCGCTTTATCTTCGCCGCATCGACCCGACCGCAATATGCAACGATTTTACGTGCTGGCGGTCCAGGCGACGCTGTTTGGAGGGCGCGTCGCTCATGCGCAATTGGGGGCGGATCGGAACGAAAGGCCAGGCCAAGGTCGAGACCTTTGATGAGGATCAAGAGGCCGATGTTGCATTCCTGAGACTTGAACGCGCCAAGCGCCGGCGCGGCTATGTCGACCTGAACACTGCCGGTACCGAGTCACCCCGGTGAATGTCTTGCGCCGCGCAACGAACTCGCGCAGCAGCGTCAGGATCGCCGTCGCTAGGAAAGGTGACGTCTCTTGCAGGATGCTACTTGGCCAATGGACCCGGTTTCCCGCCCTGCAACAAAAATTCCACATCTGCGGAATAAAGGTGCTCGGATCGTTGTCACGCTGGAGCCTCTCGAGGAGGCCACAATGAATCCGGACATGAAGATCATCATCCTTTCATTGGCTCCTCTCACATTGGTTTAGAGAGCCAATAGTGACAGTCATACCGGGAGAACATAAAGCGACGTTTTCGGAGCCCCAGACCCACGCTGATGGCCCGAAATCCAGATGCGGCGGCGTTCCTTTCGTCCCTTTCCACAAGCCTGCCAGCGATGGTGACCCGTTACTTCGTGGCGACATTTTCTGTGCGATTTCCGAGAAAACGCTCGACGCGCTTCACTGACGCGACATTCGTCGATCGCTGGCATCCTGACGGTCCTGAAGAGCGAGATCCTTTCCCCGGAGATCGCTTCATCGACCAGGAAGTCCATCGGCATGACCTCTGCGCGATAGGGTGGCAGCGGTTGTGCAGGCATCGGTGGAAACCCGTTGTCGTCTACATTTTGCCAGCATACCAGGGCGAGCCAAAACATGCTTTCGACATCCACAAGCCTCGAATAGTCGATCTTCTGAAAGTTGATCGGCCGATGGGGATCGTGAATATCCTCTGATCCTGCCGTCCAGACATCATCGAAATCACGGTCCGCTGGATTGCGCATATGGCGGCCTTCGCGCCAGGCCATCCGCCAGCCTTTGTTCGTTCCCGGGCGAGTCAAGACCGCGCAGAACCGGTTGATGCTCTCCTCCCGCCGAACGAACAGGGCCCGCACCTGGAAAACACCACCCGGCATCATGAAAAGGCGCTCGGCCAGATCAAGATAGACAACGCTGTGGCGTGACAAGATGTTTCTGCCTTCGGCAACGACTTCATCGTCAGTATAATCGGCCGGACGATCGAAGACGGGAGCTTGATCGATTCTGATTGCGAGCGGCGCGTTACTGTCGTCATCACCCTGGCCGACAAGGGGAGCCACAAAATCGGCGAACCAGGCCCTCGCGCTCCGCTCCGATGTCTCGACCTGAATTGCGGGATTCCGCCACAATCGACAGCCCTCAGCCATGAGGCCACGGAAGACCTGGTTGTCATCCAGCGGGCATCCACGACCTGCGCGAGCCTCGAAGTCCTTGTAATTGCGGACACTTTGTTCGGCAAACCAGGAAAGCCAAATATCCATAGCTGTTAGTCCTTTCAGGGTTGAGTGGGAGCGGTGCCGTGGCGGGGGCAACCGCTGCCAAAGACAGAAATCAGGGTGAGAGTGGTCAGGCGGCCAGACACTCGTCCGGCTCGTCCTCAAAAGCGAAGAATGGTAACTGATCCTTGATGCCGGGTGCCCACCAATCAGAGTGCGTCAGTTCGAACCGGTTGCCCGTATCCGTCAAGTAATCTGCGAAATCCGCGGCGATTTCGTCGATTTCGTCCTGCACGAGATCGCGAACCGCACTCGACACCAGCGGATCGGATACATCGCGAGGATAGCGCGGATGCTCGTATCCGGTCTGGTGTTCGATGCCGCAATCGTCGACAAAGATCACGGTCGCCGACCAAAGGCTGGTCGTCGGAATATTGAGGGAGAAAATCTCGTAAGCAGTAACGCGGCCGATATAACGGCCGGAAGGCTTATTTGCGTGTTGACGCTTCCTCACAATGAATCCTTTCTTGTCTGCAGGCAGAAAATATCGCAACGGCGTGGCCGCCGGCTATTTCCTGTGCTGCTATGACGAGAAAGTTCATCGTGGTTACCTTCGATTTGGACGCGCTATCTCTTCTATCGGGCACGAAGCGTCAAGATCTTTTTTTTCGTTAATTCTTTCGGAGGGTCGCGTTAACCTTGATTTCGGTGGATTCATGGAAACTACGCGGCCTAAGGGCAGCGCAATCATCACGAGCGGATTGCCAGAGCCGGTGATGCGACCGGGCAAGCTTATTCCTGAGCGATGTGATCGACCGCGGCACCAAATCATCGAAACCAAACTTATGGGCCAGGGAAAGATCGTCAGGCCTGTTGCCCCATCTCATGTTCTTTGCGGTCCCGTTCTTCGGCGAGCCGCTGGTATGTTGTTATCGCTTCGTAGAAGTCGGCCGGGCCGTCGCCGATGGCCGCGCGCGCCAACTCGGTGGCGACTACGTTGCGCCACAGGTCCAGATGCTTGATCTCGTAACTCACGACGTCCTGCCTCGCCTCTCCAGCCTCTCGATCGCCAGCCCTAGCTGTTCCAGAGACAGGCCGTCCACGCGCCCTCTGCTGACAATCCCGCGCAGCTGACCCGGCTCCAGCCCGACGATCGTGGCTGCCTGTTCTATCGACAGGTCGCGTTCGTGCAGCGCGGACGCGATGGCAAGCGCGGCATCGGCTTTCATCTGTGCTACGCTGAGCCCGGGAAGCCTACGATCGCCAACGACGTTGCCGGTGTCGTAACCAATGTCGTCCCGCATGCGCGCGCACCTTTTCGTTGCTTCAGACCATGTTTTCCCCTTATTGAATAAGATGCAAGCGCCCGTGCGCTAACCCTGCGCCGGATATCGGCGGGACATTCGCCCGCCGAACATCCAGAAAACTTGGATCGACACCAGCGGGCCCCGGCCGGGCGCCGAGATCATCCGTGCCGCCATCGAAGGGCTGGTTGCGCCAACCCAAGTCTTTCGACGACGTGACGGATAGGGGGCCATGCCGGGCGGAGAGGGCAATCGAACAAACAGCGCAGCCGCGTGCGCCTCATCTGCACAGCGTTGAAAGTCTTTTCGCCGATCTCATCGATGGCAACGGAATTTTGGTCGGCGACGGCGTTTTCGAGGTCCCGTCTTCCGACACCAAAGCCATATTGAACTGGTATCGCCTAAACCGTTCGAAGTGGCGGGGCCGCATGAACGAGAGCGGCCTCCACCCTCGCCGGGTTGTATTGGGAAAGTGCCATCAGCTGTCCCGCCGGGTGCGATGTCGATCGGCAACTCGAAACATCGCGCGTTCGTGTGCACCGCTTTGCGGGGATCCATGCTTACAAAGCTCCACCGGATTTCACATCCCGGTGACTCGCTCACCCTTCGGAAGGGTGGAAGGATCGGCAAGACTTCGTTGCTCAACTCCATCATCTGGTGCCTAACCCGAAAGATCCTGCGTCCCCAGTGGTCACTGGAGAGCGGCATTGAGAATTCGACAGAAGGAATGTCCTTGGGATCGCGTAAAATGTTGGTGCCGAGTGGGACAATTCCGCCTCCGTTCATCCAAGAACCCCTGCCGACTTTGAGCGCGCCCTTCGGTTTACAGTCTCCTAGGCTTCAACCCGGATTCGCGGAAGCCAACCCACCCATGATGTGAAGCCGTGTTTTCGACTGCTTTCCCGGACCTGAGCTTCATCTTCCCCCGTGACCGACTTCTAGCAACTGAGCGACGGCCCGCAGCAGGTCGCCACGAGGCGATTTCTCGACAAGGCAGGGACGACGGCGTATAGATTTTGACACTTTTGGCCGCGGAATAAGAATTCGGACATGCGAATATAGATTTTGACACGTTGGCGGCGGTTGGGGGTGTGAAGAAATGGATGCGATCGTTGATCCTGCCGAGCTTGAAAACAGGCTTTCCTCAGCGGTGTCGGGAATTCAAGGCGGCAAGGCCGTCGGCTACGCCCGCCTTTGGAAGGAATATGCTGTGCGGGCGCCTTTGCGCTCCGCCGAAGCCATTGCAGGCGGTCGTCTGAGCCGCAACGAACGGGAAGTGGAAGGGGTCCTGTGGCGGTCGGCCCGTTCCTGGCCTGGCGACACGCTCTTCGACCACTTGGAATATGCCGTCCGTCGGGAAAGACTTGATCTCCTCCTTCTGAAAAGGCTTTTCCTCAGCCTGGAATCTGGTGACGTGAGGGACTTGGCGGAAGCCATCAGGACCAGACCGTCGTCCGTAAATGCGCGCCGCGTCTGGTTCCTTTACGAGTGGCTCACCCGACGGGAGATGGATGTTCCTGACCTTAAAGTCGGGAATTACGACCTCGTCCTCGATCCGGCCACTTATTACGCCCATGGCGCGCCGACGATGAACCGCAGGCATCGTCTACACGACAACATGCCGGGAACACCGGAATTTTGCGCGATTACCCGCAGGACGGATTTCCTCGACTTGGCAACTGGGTACCAGTCGCGTATCCGGAGAGTTGTCGATGATGTCGATCCCGACCTGCGTCGCCGCGCGGCGGCCCATATGGTTCTAAAGGACAGCAAAGCGAGCTTCGAGATCGAGGGCGAGATTGAGCCCGGACGACCGGCGAACGAGCGCGTGCGCCGCTGGGGGAAGGTCATCGGCCGCGCGGGTTCGCGCCCTCTTGATATGGACTACCTTTCGCATCTGCAAGAAGAAGTGATCGGAAATAGTCCCTTCGTCCGGCTTGGCTTCCGAGCAGAGGGCGTGTTCCTGGGAGACAGGGACCGTGAGGGGGGGCCGATCCCTGAATTCATAGGCGCTCGTGCAGAGGACGTGCCGTCGCTCGTCGATGGAATATTACGGTTCAACTCGAAGGCGCTCGAAGACGACGCATTCAACCCGGTCGCACATGCAGCTTCGGTGGCATTCAGCTTCGTTTATGTCCATCCGTTCGAGGATGGGAACGGACGCATTCACCGTTACCTTATCGAACACGTGTTGGCGGAGCGCAATGTTTCCCCTTCAGGCATGGTCTTTCCTGTTGCGCCGGCGATCCTCAAGAGGATCGAAGACTATGCGAGAGTCCTGAAACAGCACTCTCTGCCGCTGATGGAATTCATTCCTTGGAGGGCCAGTGGCAACGGCAATGTCGAGGTCGTCGAAGATACCTCTGATCTCTATCGCTTCCCCGATGTGACCGAGCAAGCCTCTTTCCTGGCCGAATGCATGGAGCAGACGATTGATCACGACATGCCCGACGAGATCGGCTATCTGAAGGCATTTGATCAAGCGGTTAAGGCTATCGACAGCATCGCGCCCATGCCGAACTCCAAGGCCACCCTTCTTATAAGTCTCATCAACCAGAATGGCGGAAGCCTATCGAAAAAGAAGCGCAAGGCGGAATTTCCCGAGCTGGAAGACCGTCTCCTGCAACAGATTGAAGATGCTGTGAGGGACAGCTTTGCCGTCGTTCAGACAGCAGACACAGCTATAGCTGAAAACATGAGCGTATGAGTTTGACACATAACCATGAGTATGTACGAAACTTGACACGGGCATACGATTTTTGACACGACATCTGGGTCCATCGGCATATGCCGTCCTGGTTCACTTCAAACTTTTGATTTTCAAGGCCGTGTCGCCCTCCGGTTCATGGAAGAGTCGCCCGAGCGATGCATCGCAGTACGAGAGCTTTCGGTCTGCGCTCCATTCGCCGGAGCCGTTGCCGATCCAGAAGATCATACTGTACTGCACGCTTCAGCAGTTGGTTGGGGGTGTTTACGGTCATCGGCTGCAACGAGGCGATGAGAATGGCCTACCGTCGTGGTCGTTATCTTGGCCGGCATGAGCACCGGCTGTCTCGCGAAGGCACCCCCGGCACTGACATGACTTTCTTCGAAAGGCCGGTGGAACGGGAACGTCGTGGTCCGCACCGCTCGCTTTTTTTGGTGTTCCAGCTGCTGAGCTAGCCATATCGCGCTGGTCACATGTCGCTTCGCACTGAAACCTGCAGCACGGCGGCAATGCTGCAAATCTCACGATGTGACATCGAGATTCCCGATTCACAAGCATGGAGTAACGGGGAGAGATCGTCTCCTGCTCATGGGCGTCTCATCCGGGCGCGGATCCGTGAACGCTCCGTGAGCTGCCCAAGATCACGCCTGCCCTGTCGCGTCAGCCGCCGGCGCAGCACGGCTAAGGCCTCCACGCGGTCATAGCCGTCCGCGACCAATAAGTTGAGTGCTGCCCGCATCAGCAACGCGGCGGTCGGTTCAGTGGATGTGGCCATGTACCCATCATTGATGGCATCGATATAACAGACCGTGGCGGCCGCGAGTGCTGCGTCCACGCTGTCGGCCTCTGGCGCGCGCCTTGCCGCCAGCCGCAAACGGTATCGCCGCTGTCGCTGCTGATGGCCGCTTTTCATCGGATTTGGATACCGCGGCATGCCTTCCCTCCGTCACAACGTGAATCCACGCTGAGAAAGTCGGATGGCGCCAAGCAAGTCACAACGAGACGTCTGCGAAGCCGCCATGTCCAGGCCTGCTGCACCGCAGCTCGCAGCGGGAGGAGCCTGCAAAGGGCAGCCGATGACACCTAAAGGTTACAAACTTAAATTGACCTCAATTGCCGACAAGTTGTTTTCCGCTCTCCGCACGCTATCGCACCTGCCCGCGCACGGGATGACGGACACGCTGGTGGTGCCGCCGCCACGCGATCGGCGTATCTTTGTGATGCTGTTCTCAGGGGCGAAGAAGCCCGGTTAAGAGTTGATGGAGGTTCTGGCGCAACGAAACGCCCACCGTCACCGTCGGGCACATTGAGATGTCAATGTCGGCTACCCACGCGTGACGTAGCGCAGGACAAATGATTGCCGAGATTGCAAATGGGCGAGCGCCATCACAGCCATCGCCGGTGAATGCGATGTATGGTTATAAGCTCCCCGCCCTTGCGCGAAACATGTCTTCCGGAGGCCTTCTTAGAGTCCTCCAGGGATTGGCTGCTCGTTACTTACCGCGATGATAGTTCTCGAGATTGCGCATCTCGGTGAGCTTCAGTCGGCTTTTGCTACGCTTCGGTGGCATGCTCGGTGATTTCAGTGCCCGAGCGTAGTCGAATTCGACGCCGGTCAAGGCGGTTAGATCGCCAAACCGACGGCATGGGCCATGATCGGCGGTAGCGCATTAGCAATCTGACGTGTTTTCGTCTTGCGATCCTTGTCCGACCATTCCTCGCCGCCGCCGATGAACTTCCAGCCGTCCGGGAAACCTTGCAGCCGGGCGCCCTCTCGGCAATGCCAAAGGGATCAATCTTCATGTCGATCCAGTCGTCCTTGCGAAGGTTCGACGAAAACGCCAACCGACCTGATTGTTCGGAGCCGCCAACGATGGTCGAGCCACGGCGATTGGCATGGTTCTTGGCCCAGTCTTCCGCCTCGGACCAGCCATCCGCTGCGACGAGGTCCAGCAATGCCTCGCCGACCGTCAGATTCCACTCAGGAAACTTCGGCGGCATCTTGAACTGTTGGATTGGGACGTCGCGGAAACCGACAAAGGCGACGCGCGGGCGCAGTTGTGCAAGGCCATAGTCGCTGCCATTGATCGAGAATATCCGGCTCTGGTAGCCGAGATCGGCGAACCGCCGATAGAGATCGGCCCGGTAGTCGGCATTGCCCTGGAAGCCGAAGCCTTTGACGTTTTCGAAGAAAAAGCAGCGCGGCTGGACCTCGTCGACCAGTCTCACCGCTTCCATGAACAGGTCACGCTCGTCGTCACGGCCTCTTTGTTTGCCCATGCTGGAGTGCGGCTGGCAAGGCACGCCGCCCGCTACAAGATCGACATTGCCGCGATGGTGACGGAAATCCACCTGGGTGACATCGGCGCAGTGGACCGGCCCGAACCAGCGGTTGGCCATCAGGGTCTCGGCCGCGGCGGGATTGCGCTCGTAAAGCCCAAGTGCGTCAAATCCCGCCGCATGAAGTCCAAGCGCCTGCCCGCCTGCCCCGGCGCAGATCTCGAGCGACGTGAGGCGGTATGGCGGTTGAACCTGTTTCGGTGTGGCCGGCTCGGCGGGCAGCTTGCGCGCCTTCAGGTCGCTCTTGGAGATACCGTTGTCGTTGAACAGCCAGATCGCGCTCTCGACGATGTCGAGGTCGATGTAAGCGTAGTCCCTGTCGAACGGATTGCCGTTCTCCTCGTCGGCGACCTTGAAGATTCCATCCGCCAGGTTGCGCAGGCTGTCATATGCCTGAGCCAGATGAACAGTTTGGGTGTCGTTCCCGTGGAAACCATATTCCCAGGCTGCGGGAAGACCGGCCATGTCGAACACTGCCTCGAATTCCCGCGGGCAACGTCCGGCTTCTTCTTGAAGGCGAATGCGGCGTGTTTCGAGTTTCTTGAGATCGACGCCTTCGTCCTGGGCGTCATTGAAGAAATCGACGAGCGACTGGGCAAAGAAGATGAACCGGTTGGTGAAGGCGTCGAGTTCGATCTGCGCCTTGCGCTGGGCTGATAGCCGCAGCGCCTTTAGCCGCTGGCGCTCCAGCTCAACCGCCGGGTCCGCGGCCTGCTCCCGCTGGCGGCGCTTGATTGTGGCCACATCACTGGAATGGGTGAAGCTGCCCGCCTCAATGCGTTCAAGGGCCTCCTTGCGGACAGGTTCAGGCGCGGCAATGAGTGACTTGGCGACGGTTATCGGCAATCCGCGCCTGGTGATCGTCTCCTCATGCTGGCCCAAGGTTCCCGCGAACTGCATGTACATGTTCAGATCGCTGCGATTGAGACCGCATTCCGACACCAGGAACGTCTTCAGCTTGGATGCCGGAAGGTGCTCACGTATCCGCCCGATCTCGGCGGCAATGCGCACATAGGCTTCGGCCATGCGCTGGTTCTGCTTGGACACCACGGTCTTCAGCGAATGCAATGCTTCATTCAGATCAGGCGCCTGTTCCGGCGCGACGGGTTCTAGCGGTATGACCTCGACCTGTTCGTCGCGGGCGGGTTCTGTGAAATCCATTTGGTATATCCCCACCATATTGACGGGGGGCACTCTCGGCATCCAGATCCTAACTTCGGATGAAGAGGATGGCCTGACATTTGAGCGATGGTGCGATTTCCCTCCCGCCCGCACAAGTTGTGGTTAGCAAACTCTTTGCGCGGTCATTTCGAGACGCGGGCACTGGTGCGCCGGCGGGGCGGTAGATCGATTCGACGCCTGGGGCGACGCACCAGGAATCGTCGGCAGGTCAGCTATAATTTTTGCGTGTGGGTGCCCGTGGCTCGGGCGCACTAAGCGACTTATGCGTTGGGCACTAGATCTTCCCTTGCGCAACGTACCAGTCGCGATCGGCTTTCCAGCTGCGCACCTCACCAAGATAGAATGCAATTTCTCCAAGAAGCCGGTAGTGGTCAGGCTCCCGATCTGCAATTGCCTCCACCGCGCGGTGCTCGCGTTGCAACATCCTCTCGAAGACCGGAATGAAACGGGCAATCACAATTCCATCATCATACATCCGCATGAAGGCCTCATAGGCATCAACTGGCGTGATGGTCGGCGACACGTGAACACATCGGAGCCTGTCGGCACCGTGGCTTTCCACATTCCAAAAGCGCTGTTTCAATACGACCCCGCCGATGGCGTCGGCATGATCACGCGCTTGCTCGAACTCACCTGGTTGTTGGCCCCCAGTGGCGGGGTAGCGGGTGGGAGTTTCCTTATAGTGCGTCAGGTCATCGAGACTGTAGACCTCATAGCCGAATGCCGGCGACAGGTCTTCGCCGGGCCGCACGCTAACATCGGCGCTTTGGCGGCGATAAGGGCCAATCGTTCTTGAGACCCGATAGCCATGATGACGAAGCAGCCAAACCTCGTCTTCGATCCTGTCGTTCAGGTCGCCTTCTTCCGCGCCCAAGAGAGGCTCGCGCTCAGCGAGCCGCCTGTTCCACGCGTCTATCGCCCTTTGAAGCGGAGCGCCCATCGCTTCCGCCAGCTTGAGCGCGTTCTCCTCCCGAATCTGCCACTCATATGCAGGGTCGTAATCAGCAGTGCTGGTGTCGCGTAGTTTTGAAAGATCAAGTCTGCCAACCATGTTCACTTCCATCCTGTGATCGCGACGGCCATCAACGGCGATAAGAGTTCGTTCAGGTGGTCGCTCCCAAATGGTGGGCGCGGATTGCAACGTGACGCAATAGGTATTTGCAGGTATTTGCCGATCTGCATCTCATCGCCGGGGCGGCATCGGCCGCGAACGCGATGGATGTGGCTTCGGCCGCTGCCTTGCTGATGCCCCCGTCAGTGGCAACTTTCCGTCCGCTGCTGCCCCACGGAATTGCTCGCATGCCGCCGCTTCACAAATGCGTGGCGTTGTCACCAAGGCCCGCCATGCAGGCGCGGCAGCTTGTCCGAGCGTCGGGGGCGTTGACGCCGTGGCGGAACCGGATGAGCATTTTGATGTCGACCCCACACTGGAAGGAACCGGGATCATGGAAGATATCCTCATCAAGCCGACGGACGGTGACGCTCCGACTACATCGCCGACGACCGGTGGCCGCATCTTCTGCGATGCACCGCTTCTCTGCGACGAGGTTCATGAGCCCGCGCACGCACCCGCCACACTGGCCAAACGCGGCGATTACGACGAGATCAAAGATATTGTGTTCGCGAATGGCGGCGCGCTTTCCGCCGCTGAAATCATCCGGAAGTTCGATGATATCCTGCCTGAGACCTTCGTCGCGTTCGACACGAAAATGCGCGGCGACAGCCTCAATATCGATCTCTACGGATACGATATCGAGCAGGATGTCGCGATCGTCCAAATCCGGCATTTCTTCCGCCGCTATCGTAAGGGCTATGCCAACATCCATAAAGATTACGTCCTGGTCGGCCGCAACGGGATCACCAATGAGCTTTTCCGGCACCCGGTCTCGAGCCATGCCGTGCATGCCGGCATTCGCAAGGACGACAAAGATCCGGTAGCGGCGGTCCGGGCCGCACAGCGCTGGATGTGGGGTGTTTCGGACAAGCAGTTGGCCAGCGGCATTCGCCAAGGTGACATCCTGATCGTTCCCGCCAAGGGCAAACCCGCCCAAGCCGAGATGATCGAGGCTGAAACCGTTCTTGTCGGGGGCACCCATGAAGTCCATGCCGCCGCGTTTTGCCGCGATCGCAATGGGGTGGTCTTTGCTTACGGGCCGACGGTGCGGCACACAAAGGGCCAGCATCTCACCGCCTATGGCGACGGCGATTTTTGGCACTCGATCCGGGTCGCCGCGTCGGCGACGACCTGGGAATGGGGCGCTCGCCTCGGTGATTGATGCGACAGACATCGCGCAAACGACAGAGGCCGAGATGGAGCGGCGTCCGGAACGTCGGTGGCTTTTTCCACCGCGGAACGGCGGCAACAAAAACCGGCATGTGTGACGATTCGGTTTTTCTCCAATGGCGAAGGCCCGGCTTCCGGAAACGGAGAACGCCACATGGCTCTGAACCAGGCGGGGATCAGTCGAAACGGCACGCCATGGCGTGAAATTTCAGCACCATGACGGCCATGCACAGCGACCAGTCGTCTGGAACCAGCGGTCGTTACTACCGCACGCCGGACACGCGTCGGGCCTCGCTCCGGTTCCCCGCCAGCACTCGCAGCATATCCCGCGGTGAGCCTGCCGATCACGGTCCCGCATTCCCGGCAGTACGCCGTGTCGTCGATGCCATCCGCGCCGCATTGCAACGCAATCCAAGCCGTCATTGCCCCGCCTAGCTCGGCCTCCCCGCGTCCGGGTCGACGAGAACGCCCAAACTTTGCAGGATGCGGATGCCGGACCAGAGCCGCGGTCCCGACGTCGAGATGGCAATCATGCGACGGCCGATCTCCTCCGGGTCGGACAGGCCCTCGACGTCGGCGGGAAAGTGCCGGTTGAGGAAAGCGACCAGCGAGCAGACCTCGCTTTCTTCAGTCATCCGACGTGGCCCCGCATGCCGGGCACTGCTCTTGCTCGTCATGGAACCGCCGCCCGCATGAGCCGCAGGCCCAGCCCGGGCCTTCGGCGGGTCGCTCGAGTGCTGTCCGCGCGATCTCAAGGAAGCGTCCGGTCTCCTGCGCCGCCCGCGAGTGGGCGGCGATCCGCTCCTCGACCATCGGGATCGGTCCATCGTCACCGGATGGCGACACGCCGCTTAGAATCTTGACCTGCACCGCGCCGTCCGCCAGCCGGATCAGCGCGGCATGATGGTCGCACTCCCAGCCGCTCCAAAGGACCGCTGTCAGGTCAATCATCTCCGCTCCTTCGGGAAGCCACGCCTGCCACAGCAACGTGACCGCGGCGCGCTGGTCTTGCGTCATGTCAACCATCAGCATTCTCACAACTCAAGCACCAGCCGCGCATCGAACGCGAGATTTTCGTTATCGGGTTCCTTGGGGTTGCACACGACGCGGGTGCCGGCGACGCGATAGTCAAACGAATCATGCATGTGACCGTGCACCAAAGGTCCGGCCGCCGCTCCTCGATCAGCGCCGACAGGTCGAATGCGAAGCATGCGTTGAGCGCACTTCCCTTGAAGCGGCGATGGATGCTCCACCGGTGTGGCGCGTGATGGGTGACGACGACCGTGGGGCCGTGATGCGGCTCGGCGAGGGTCCGCTCCAGCCATGCCCGGCTACGCCGGTGCAGATCGAGGGCGCGCTTCGGCGGGAAGCCTTCATATTGCGGCAGCCGCCTCCAGGCGATCTGCCTGAAGTCGTTCAGGTGGCCGTCGGCGTAGGCCATGGCCCAGCGAACGTTGTAGGGGTCGCTACCCTCGACCGCGAAGTCCGTCCACAGCGTCGCGCCGAGAAAACGCACGCCACCGATGACGATGCTGTCGTTCTCGAGGAAATACACGCGGCCCGGGAACTCTTCCGCCGCCGTACGGCCCCACTCGAAGCCTTCAAAGACCGAGTCGCCGTAGAATTCGTGGTTGCCGGCCACGAAGACGACCGGCATCGCGGTCGCGATCTCCCTGCCGAGATAATGGATGGCGTTGGCGCAGCCGTTGAGGATGTCGCCCGGAACGACGCAGACATCCGCGTCCGGAAGCCGCCCGAGCGGCGGCAGCCATCGTTCGAATTCCAGATGCAGATCGGAGAAGAGCCAGATTGTCATGTCACGCGCCCTCCTCGAAGGTCGGCTCGACCCCCTTCATGCCCGCGGTGAGCTGCTTGAAGGTGAGCGGCGCGTAGCCGACATCGGCGCAATCGACACCGACATCCCGGCTGCGCCCCATTGAGGCCAGACCCGCGTGACAGTGGCCGAAGAAATGCCAGGCGCCGCGCCGGATGCCGGGCCACGTCCGCTGGGCGTAGTGCGAGAGGAAGACCTTCTGGCCCTCATCGTTGACAGAAGCTGCTGTGTCACCTGCTCCCACGCAAGCTCGGCGATCGCGGCGGCCACGGCGATGCCGCCGGCATAGTCATGGTTGCCCAGGATCAGGATCTTTCGTCCGGCGAGGCGGGTGAAGATGGACTTCACCCGGGCTTTGTCGTGAACGCCGAAGCTGAAATCCTCAAGATGGTAGACGAGGTCGTCCGGACGCACCACGGCATTCCAGGCGCGGATCAGGAACTCGTCCATCTCCTGCGTGGAAGCGAACGGCCTCGGCCGAACGATGGTCGGCGAGATCATCAGGCGATGCCCGAAATGCGTGTCAGCGGTGTAATAGTTGGTAACGTATGCCATGGGGAGGTCTCCTCGATACGAAAGCGTTGACGGGCGCGGCTACGGGCCGCGTGGGGCGGTCAGATCGCTAGGCGTATGAGGTTCCTCATCATGGCTCGGTCTCCGGTTCTGTCACCGTAGTCGACAGGATCTAAGAAAGTGCGATCGACTTACCGGGCTCCATGCATCGGCATCAATAACCGCTCGCTACTGCACTGTTGAGGACGCGCTCGCGAGCGGCTCGCGTTAGCGCCTCTCAATTTTCCCGGCCAACTGTGAAATCACAGTCGCCGGATCGAATCGCAGTATTTCAGAGAGTTGAATAAACTCTACAACGTCGATTCGTCGTTGCCCGCTTTCCAGTCGCGCCACAAACGATTGGTATTCGCCCAACTTGGCGGCGAGCTCGGTCTGAGTCAGCCCGCTCCCCTCGCGCTTCTCGATCAAAATGGCGACGAGCTTATTGTGGCGGTCCGATCCAAGCGTTTTCACCACGGTTTTGCCTCATCTGAATGCAGATGAGGGCTTCAGTTATATCTGATTTTCAGTTATCTTAAATTCAGATATTCTCGATCGAGGACTTAGGCGCGGCGAAAGATGGAAACGGTTAGCAATCGACAATTCGACCCAGCTCTTCTGCTTTGGCGTGACTGGAACCGAGCACGGTACGTGTCGCTGGTGCTGTGCAGGCTTCAGCAGCGGCTCGAGGGGCGTTTGATGGTCAATACCGGAATTCGGGTATTGACTGCGGGTGAAGCCGCTGGCCGCTCCACGAGACCGAAAAGGCGGAGTGTCGTGCTGGATACGCTGGCTGACGAATACTCGATTGCTCGCGAAGCCGAGGTGTTTGCAATGACAGAGGCGCTCGGATTTCAGGATGCGATCCCGGACGTTGAAGCTCTGTCGCTCGCGGGGATCGTGGCAAAGCTGGAAATGATAGTTGGCGCGGACCGGGACATCGGCGACCCGACGGACTTCCCATGGCCGCACATCGCGTCTGTTCTGCGCGACCTGAAGGCGATTGCTGGCAATCTGCCGACCTATCCGTCAGGCCGAGCCGCGACCCGTACGGATGTGGCGCGGCATTGGAAGGAAGCCGCGAAGCTCGTCGCGGCCTTGGTGGCGGAAGAAGCTTCGGAACGCCGTGAGTTGTCTACCCGCATGATCTAAGATTAGGGGGCGTAAGATCGACCATTTTGGCAAGGACAATGGCCATTACCGATTGACGGGCTGCGGACTGGAAGGGAATCGAAGGCGCACGGCCCGGCGAGCACGATCACCATCTAGCCTGAGCTGAGCCTGAACTTACCGCCAATGACGGCTTAAGTGCTTATGCCCGCGGTGATCAAGCAAACCCGGAAAACAGCGGTCCGACCGCGGAAAGCGTATAAGACTCACGGTTCGTTTTTAGTCCGTCTAACAAATCTCCCCACTTCTAGATCAGCGTCAGTCGCTGCTTCCAATAGGTCGCGCGGTTGTAGGTCCGCCGGATGGCGTTCTTGTCCTGGCGTGCCAGGACCGCCTCAATTGCGTCTGGATCGTAGTTGTGGGCGTTGAGGATGGTGCTTGCAGTCACCCGGAACCATGGGCGGTCACTTCGTCCTTTCCGTAGCCCATACACCCCAGCCTGGCATTCATGGCATTCTCGGAAAGCGGCCGCTTTGTGGAGCGGATCGAAGGAAAGTCCAGGCCGCCGTCCTCGGAGAGCGGCCAGACCTCTTCCAAGACCAAAAGCGCCTGTTTGGATAGTGCACGTCGTGCGGAGCACGCATCTTCATGCGCTCGGCCGGAATACGCCAGACGGCCTTCTTTCGATCGAACTCGTCGCGCGTGGCGCCCCGAACCTCGCCGGGACGGACACAGGTGAGGGCTAGAAACTGGAGGGTGGCTTTGACGTTGCCCAAGACAGCGACGAGGAAGGCACGGCCGATTACACGCTGCCCGAGCCATACGCCGATGAAGCCGAGGCGAAGAAAGCGGCAAGGTCCAAGGCGAAATCGCTCAAGTCCGAGAGGATCCGAACTACCGTGACGCTGTTGGGCGATCCGACCATCCGGGCTGGCGCGCCCTTCCGCTAACAGGGCGTCCGGCCGAGATCGACGCGATCGAGTTCATCATCGAATCGGCGACGCACACGCTGTCCAAGTCAGGCTACACGACGCAAGTCGAGGCCAAGCTGAAATCCGACGCAAAGGGCAAGGCTGCGGCGGCAAGCAATTCCGCAGATGGCGAAGCCAGGGGGCGGGGGAGGGCGCGCGCTAGGAGCCTCGGGCGAGGCAAGTAGCGGCAGCACCTCAACCCCGCCAGCAGCCGCCCCTGTGCCGACGATTCCGTCTCCCAGCGGCATCGGTAGCGCCTGACTTCGTCGGTTACTCTTTATCAAAGGATGGCAGCCGCAAGCGCTCGTTGTATTCCGCGAACGTCAGTGCCTTTCTTGAGTGTCTTCTCAATGGGCGCCGCAGTGCCAGACACCCATACCTTGAGTTCTGCATCAAGGTCGAACGTCCCAGCCGTCTCAACCGAGAAGCGCACAATCGCTTTGTATGGAATGCTCTGGTAGTAGACCTTGCTACCTGTAACGCCTTGTATGTCCACGAGGATCAGGCGCGTTGGTGAAATCGAAGAAGTCGCGAATGAATTTATAGGCAAGATTGACGTTCTCGCCCTCTATCAACACTCCATCCAGTCGGCGTGCGAGTTTATCAGCATCAACTTGCGTCCCATGCCCTACTAGACCGTCTAAAATTCCCATCTTTCCCCTCCCAAGCGTCAACGGTAGCGCCACTATCGTGACGCCGAACTAAGACGGCGCGCATTTCGCACTACGTTGCGCAGCCTTGATCGCGATCAGCTCCCCCTTGTGTTGTGCGACCATGCCTTCTTTGTCGGCGCCGGTAAGGCTGCTCATCGGTACGCCAATCAGGAAAACACCGACTGCGTCCCCGGTGACCGCTTGGCGCTGCTGCGCCTCAACCGCAGTGAGGGCGGCAGCGGATCGTTGATGCTCGGCGGTCAACTGCCCGCAGTTAAGGCCGGAATATGCATTCACTGGCATCGCCATGGGCGTAATGCTCTCAGGGTTCTTCGCGCACCCAACAAGCACAGAAGCCACGAAAGCGGCCGCAATCAATTTAGTTTTCATAGATTTTCTCCCAAGACCCAAGAGCATTCAACGTTGTGACCGAGGGAATGTCTAGTAGATCGAAGTGGGCCAGCCAATTTACCTCAGAAAAGCAGACCTGCGCGCTACGAAGGCCGCGAGTCCGGTCGCACGGGGCGAACCTTGGGGGCGCGACCGGACTCTGCCGCAGGTAGGCACCGGAGCGGGTGATTTTCGTAGCACAGGGATCAGCACAATCAAGCGGGCCTGACCGCCGTGGCACTCTATAGGGTCATGCGGTCAGACCCTTCCGCCTGGACAGAGGCAGCGCGCAATCGTAGCGCGAGCCGGTAACTCATCACAACTAACTCAAAAGGACTAGGTCATGGACGGAACCGTTCCAGCCGGAGCGGCGATGCTGCTCGACTTCATTCGCGAGACTGAAGTCGGAACGGCAGAACTGCGTGGCTACGACGTCATCTACGCCAACAAGCAGGCCCATCTGCCCAAGCCGATCACGCGGATGACTGTCGCCGAGTTGCAGGCGCACCAATCAAAGGGCTGGCCGGCCAGTCGACGGCGAGCGGCGGGTATCAATTCATGCGCGCCACTCTGGCGGGGCTTCGAACGGAACTCGGCTTGCGTGATGGTCAGATATTCGACGCCGACCTGCAGGACCGGCTTGGCTTCCACCTATTGAAGCGGCGCGGATACGACTCGTTCATGACGGGCAGATCAGCGTAGCGGAATTCGGCAAGCGGCTCGCAATGGAGTGGGCGAGTTTCCCGGTGCTAGCCGCCACGAAGGGCGCGCACAGACAGCTAAAGCGCGGTCAGTCGTCCTATGTCGGCGACGGGCTCAATAAGTCGCTGGTGGCGCCCGAGACCGTCGAGGCTCTGCTGGACAGGGTGAGGGCACTCGCCAGCAAGCCCGCGCCGTCTCCCGCACCATCCCAGCCAGTACCGCAACCAAGCACGCCCACGAAGCCCGCAGGCGGCAAGACACGAGCCTCCGGTTCGATCCTCGCTGCCTTCGCGCTGATTGCCGTGGCGGTCGTTCTTTTCATCATCTTTGGGAGCTAAGCCATGATCGAGCAGCAATTGCAGTATGCGGTGTGATGCATGAGCAGAGCCAAAGGTCATCTTGATGCGCTGCTCGATGGGCTCGGGATCAAACTGGTTTATCGGCGCCGTGCCGCAGCACAGAGCCATGCCCCGCGGCACGATGCATGAGATCAGGAACACCTATGGCGACGGTCACCTGATCTTCGTGCTGCGCTGCATCCGGCAGACAAGGAACAACCGCGACGAGCTCTGGTCGGAAACGATCGGGGCGATATCGGACATCCTCATCCAACGGCCAGATTGGGCTTTGGACAGGGCAGGGGAGGTGCTGGAGGCCTTCGACCACATTCCCCTCGGACCATTGCGCGGCGAGGCCGTAGCGCGCCGGCCGTGGCCTGTCCGCGGCTCATTGCGGATGCTGATCTACAAACACCTTGAATCCATCCTTGATGAACCGGAGCAGCGCCTTGCCGTCTAAGAAACTGAGCTACGAAGAGCAGGCCGCACTTGCCGACCTCATCATGATCGTGAAAGCCCGCTTCATCGAGGCGGCCGACACTATGGTTCATCTCGACGTCGGTCAGGTCCGGCCTGCAAAGGTCCGTTCGCTCTGGCCGGCATTTCAAACGGACAACATCGGTGGCCACCATCCCGGCTACGGCATCAATGGCAGCCGCGTCACCTATCGGCCGTCCAGCCAGGCGATTTCGCGCGCCGAGGAAGTGCTGTACCGTTGGCTTCTCGACTTTGTCGAGACCGATGAGGATCGGGTGCTGCTCGGCAAATGGTCGATCTGCATGGCGGCTCCTCGCGTCGGCGGGTCATTTCGGAAATTCTGCAAGAAAACCGGCCGTTCGCGTAGTACGGCCGAGAGGCGTGTAGACCGTGCATTCAAAGCGGTTGCGGACGCGATCCTTAAAAATGCTCAATCGTTACAAGGCCCTAACTGGTCAAGGGTGATGCCAATGATGCCAAATCAGCGTATGGATTTTGGCAAGATGGCGAGCATCACGCGTTGGATGGCGCCAGACGCAAAACCCCAACACATTCCGGAAATGTTGGACGTTTTGCGAGAAAAAGCAGCGTGAACCCAGCTCAAGCGGGGCCTTGAGCACAAGGGCGGCTTGCCCCCAAATTCGCATCATCGATCTTGGAGGGACTGCGGAGGCGAGTCTCCGGAAGCATCCGGGTTTGTGTTTCTCAACCTGGGTGACAGCAAGAACGCCGCTACCACGAACACCGCCAAAACTAACACCACGATTGCGGTTACACGTCGCGACATTGTGGCTCTCCGCTATTTCGGCATCATGAATGCATCCCAAGGCTCCGAAGCGTCCTTCTTCCGGTCGAACTTGATGGCGAATTCCTCTCGGATCGCCGTTCGGACTGCATACTCCTCGATTTGGTCGTCCGTGAGATTGCAATCGGGAACGATGCTCCGCACTTCTTTGACCAGTTGAGTCGTCGAGATAGCCCGCCCGTTCACATGCTTGCACAAAAAAAAGAGCACGGCCCGTTTCACCGCAGCCGGAACACGGAAGGGGCAAGCCTCAACAATGAATTCATAAGGGGACTGGAAGCGTCCATTCAGCATGGCGGCACCTCATCAGAAAAACGAGCATCCCAACCCGCCACGAACGAAGAAGTTCGTCTCAGAGCGAAATAAATCTTGAGTTTGAAGCGTTGCTTAAGTAGGCGGTTCAAATCCGCCCACACGAGTTCAGGACGACGCAGGCCGGCAACGGTGCTGCACTCGCCGGTAAGCCAGCAACCCGGCATTTGGTGGCTGACTTCTGGATTGAGCCGCCCGTCCTGACACATCAGAAAGGCCGCATCGCTCCATTCATATCTTGCCGAGCGGTCAGCGGCTACCTAGTGCGCGTCGTATCGGATGTATGGCGTCGGCCAGCTAATCCTGCCAGGCCAACAAGCCCGAGCAACCCGATCCAGCCCCAGTCAAAATCATCGTCTGTGGTGGCGGTCGCTGGTGGCTCTGCTGGTGTTTCCTGAGCCATCGCTATCGAAGCCGTTTGAAGGCAGGCGATCATAGCAAGCGCGGCTACGGTGGAATTGCGCATCGAAATACTCCTTGAGTAGTGGAATTCGCCCCAACTGAGCGCACACTCTTATTGTTCCTTCGCCGCCGGATCGTGGTTGCCGCTCGGGCCGGAGCAATGAAGTGCAGTTTTGTTGAGCCGTTCAGGTGAGGGTGATTGTCGTAGCAAGCGAGCACAGAACCCGGCAGCAGCAAAGAACAGGTAGGCAGGGAACATCATTTCAAGGCTGAGGTTTGTACTCGAACGGAGCAAGCCAGTGACCAGACGGCCTATTCAAACTCCAGAGCAGCAGCGATCAGACGTGGACGCCGGCCGAAACGGTGACAAAACTCCCGGCTTTGATCCGGCCGCAGCACCGATGGAAACGGACGCTGAGGCGTCGGGCTTTAATACGGAGCTCTCATCAGATAAAGCGTCCGCGAGGTCACCGGAGTTCAGGAACGCGGCGACATTCGCGAACGCGATGCGGCCGATGGAGGGTGAGCCCGGTTTGAAGCCCGGAGGAAACGGGCCGCTGTTGGTGATAGCTGCTGTCGTCGTGGTTGCCGTCGTGGTCATCATTGCGGCGGCGGCCATACGGTAGAAGCGAACAGATAGGTCACATATCGTTCAGCGGCTTTCGCACGGACGATAGCCACCGCGATCAGGGCTCCCGAACCCTATGTGCCGTATATGAGCGCCGCTCCGGCCAAAGCAAAAAGGACGATGTATAGCGCGGCAGCCCCACCGGCGCCCCAAAGGAAGAACCGCCTCGTGCCGCGTTTCGTTTCTTCGTAAAACCTGTCCTCTGGCATAGCGCCCGTCCTTCTTGTCGGGTCGAGAAGGTGCCTTTGCGACATATTCAATCGGAGCTTTGACGCACCTTCGGCGAATCGTCGCGACGTCCCGAATTGTTCGGCACACGTGACGTCTCGCGGCTCTCACCCTTCACCTTCTCGTCTTTCAGTTGCTTCTCAACCGTGGAACGCGACCCTTCAGCTGGGTCTCGTTCAAAACGCTTACTCTCAGCCATGTTTGATCTCCTTTCGGAGCCGAACGGTCAGGTCACGTAGTTGTTCCGCTCATGACACATGCCCAGTAAGCCACCGGTCCACCGCCCACCGGGCACCACCGGCAACCGCCAGCAACAACGCCGCCTCTACGACCAGGCACGCGACACCCAGCCTTGGCGCCGCTGGTACAAGACTGCACGTTGGCAAGCTACGAGAGAAGCGCAACTCATTGCCGAGCCCCTATGCCGTAAGTGCAAGAACAAGGGCATTCTGACACCGGCCACGGTCTGCGACCACGTAGAGCGGCACAATGGCAATCCTGCCCTGTTCTGGTTCGGTCCATTCCAGTCACTGTGTCCGCCCTGCCATTCGAGCGACAAGCAACGGGAAGAGAACGGCGACCTCTGACTGGGAGGGGGTAGGCGAAAGTTTAGGGGCTCTGGGGGCTAGACCGGTGTGGGGGAACTTTTCCACCCGTGCAAAATGAAGGACATTTTTGATGGGCGGCAGAAAACGAACCCCGGACCATCTGAAACTGGTCGCTGGCACGGCCCAACCATGCCGTATGAACCCGGATGCGCCGAAGCCGCTGGAGGACACGCCGACAGCGCCTGAATGGCTGTCCGCTCGTGCGGCGGAAATCTTCGATGGCCTCGTGGCGATCATCGTGAAGATGGGAATCGGTTCGGCATCGGATACCGCCATGCTGGCGATCGCTGCTTCTCGATTGGAAGAAGTCGAGATTTGCACGGCATTGATCGAGGACGGCGGCCGGACCTTTGTGAGCGGGGTCAAATACGACGATGAAGGCCGCGTCGTCAGCCAGCAGATCAAGGGCCATCCTGCCGTTGCGCAGCGTAGCGAGGCCATGCGCCATGCTCAGTCCCTGCTTGTAGAATTCGGCCTGTCGCCAGCCGCCCGATCGAAGGTGTCGGCGAGTGTCCCAGATGAGCAAAACCCGTTCGCCGCGCTCGGCTGATCACCCGCATGTCGACGCTGGCAATCGGTACGCTCGCGACGTCGTCGCCGGAAAGATACCGGCGTGCAAATGGGTGATTCTGGCGTGCAAGCGGCATCTCGACGATCTGGAGGCGAGCAAGGGGCATAACTTCCCGTACCGGTTTGATGCGAAGGTCGCGGAGAAGTGGTGCAAGTTCCTCGAACTGCTGCCGCATACCAAGGGCGAATGGGCGAGGAAGGGGCAAAAGCTCAAGCTTGAGCCTTGGCAGTGCTTCAAGACCATTTGCTTGTTCGGCCGGCTCAGGAAGCAGGACGGGTTACGGCGGTTCCGCAAAGCGCTGATCCTCGAACCGCGGAAGACTGCAAAATCGACATGGGCGGCCGGCATTGGCCTCGGCATGTTCACAATCGACGGCGACCATGGTGCTGAGGTCTATTCCGGCGCCACGACGGAAAAGCAGGCGTGGGAGGTTTTCAAGCCGGCCAGGTTGATGGCCATGAAGACGCCGGCGCTCTTGTCCACTACGGATCACGGTCAACGCCAAGAACATCCACCGGCTGGGCGACGGATCAAAGTTCGAGCCGCTGATTGGCGACCCCGGCGACGGTGCATCGCCGAGCTGCGCGATTGTCGACGAGTATCACGAGCATGCGACTGACCGGATGGTCGACACGATGGAAACGGGCATGGGCGCCCGTGAACAACCGCTCCTGCTCATTATCACGACCGCCGGCGATAACCTGGCCGGCCCCTGCTACGCGATGGTGCAGGAGGCCGAAAAGGTTCTGGAAGGCGTCATCGAGAACGATGAGCTCTTCGCGCTGATCTACACCGTCGACAAGGACGACGACTGGTCATCTGACCGGGCCTTGCGGAAGGCGAATCCGAATTACGACGTCTCGGTCAAGGGCGAGTTCCTGCGAGCCCGGCAGCGGGACGCGAAGCAGAACCCGCGTAAGCTCGGGGTCTTCAAGACCAAGCACCTCAACATGTGGGTGCAGGCTCGCAATGCCTACTTCGACATTCAGAAGTGGCGGGAAAGTACGAAATCCGCCCTTCGGCTGGAGGATTTCAAGGGCAAGCCCTGCCGGATCGGCTTGGACCTCGCATCGGTCATCGACATCGCGGCGAGGCGCCTGGCGTCATGTTCCAGCTCGCTGCTCCTTCCGGGAGCATGATCGTGAGCCCCGGCGAGCGAATGGGACCCGTCAGTCAAATGGACATTCGTTATTGATTGTCTCGATCGCCTTTAACGACAGTCGCGAGTTGTAGTGGCCAAGTGCGTCGTCATAAATCTTTCGATTTAATACTCGCCCCTTGGTCTTTGAATGAAAGTGAGCCACTTCGACCAAAAATATCGTCTCGATGTGATTGCGGAAGGTTGATCGGATCAGGTCGCATCGACTGTCCTGAGTATCTGTCGTGAGCGCACTTGCTGTAGAT
Source organism: Borborobacter xinjiangensis (assembly GCF_047739745.1). Lineage (NCBI taxonomy): Bacteria > Pseudomonadati > Pseudomonadota > Alphaproteobacteria > Hyphomicrobiales > Phyllobacteriaceae > Borborobacter > Borborobacter xinjiangensis. The sequence continues at coordinate 34,939 of NZ_JBLLVA010000032.1, forward strand.
GCTAAAAGAGCAGCCGCACTAGCCGACACCACGAGGGTTCTAATTCTAATCATTTAATCTTCCCGACAGCGTCATGTATGTCTAAGTCTATCGCCAAGGCGAAATCTATTAGTCCGATGAGCTTTGGCCGTTTGATGCCCAACTCTAATTCGTTCAATTCGGTTTGCCCCCAGCCCAATGCTGCGCTTACCTGATCAGGGGTCAGGCCCCGCGCTTGCCTGTGCTTTCTGAAAATATCCATCAGTTGAGCGTATTCACGTTCATCCTGCATGATCTGCAGCAGCCTTGCCGCCACGCGCGAATTGAAATCTGTTGGTTGCCGTTCAGGGCCGCTTTCCCATGATTGAATTGGAAGCTCTGCAATCTCCAAGGGCTCGACGGCCTTGGTTTCGATGCTAGAAGAGCCTGACCGCCACCAGAGCGTACCGGAAAGAAGCAGGACGGCGAGCGTACCAACCACCCAGCTTCGCTTCGTCGTTCTGCGCCTTGGCTCCTGGACAACGATGCCCCTGAAGCCGTTCGCTGGGCGCGGGCGGCGCCGCTTCGGAGGGTCTCGGCGCGGACTGCCCTGGATTCGGGTGTTCTGTTGCGTAGGACGTCTGTCGGTGAATCTCTGCCCGTCGATCTCTACACTCTTGTCGAGATCGTCGAAGAGGACCTCGGTCCAGTCAATTGGATCAAACAAAGCATCGATTGCGGAATCGTACTCTTCCTGGGGATGTTCGGGTGTGAATCGCGCGTCCGGCGGCGCTTCGAGCTGTGTAAGTTTGAATCTCGCGCCAACGGGCTTCTTTTCCGTCGCGGCGATACGGCTGTTTACGAAGCGGCAAAAGTCAAAAAGTTCGTCGTGAGACGCGCTGCAGCGCACGGCTTCAACGCCGCTGATCCCATGCAAAATGAGAGTTTTCCGTCCAAGGAAATTGCGAGAGGAGATGCTATGCAATGCATCGTATAAGAATGACTTTGCTACACGCGATCCGTCGTAGGGGATGAAGCAAACCTCGTTATCAGTTGCCAGAACAGTTACAGGAACCTTTCGTGACCAAAGGAAGGGACCAGGTCTTTCCAGGCGACCAACCAAGGCGAGCTGTGTGCGATCCGCGTGCTCGGCGCCTTCGCGGAAATTGTATTCCTCCACCTCTGTACTCCCAATTATCGGGCTCCCGGCCCATTCAGCGGTAAGAGACAGTTGACCTAAGATTGGAGGCGCGTCTGCGAGAAAGGCGCGCCCTTAGCCGAGCTCATCTGACCGGGGCTATCTGAAATGACCCGAAGCACGTTTTCAGCAAGCATGGGCGCGCCGAAAAAATAGCCCTGTGCCTCATGACAGCGCTTCTCCCGAACCATGGCCAGTTGAGTGGATGTTTCTACACCTTCCGCGGTGATGGTCATCCCCAGGTTGCGCCCCAGCCCCACGATAGCCCCAACGATCGCCTCTGGTTTGCGGCTTCCTGGCTGAACGATGAAACTTCGGTCAATCTTGATTTTGTCGAAGGGAAAGCGGCTCAAGTAGCTTAGGGAGGAAAAGCCTGTGCCGAAGTCATCCATCGCAATCCGAACGCCGAGAGCCCTTAGGTCATGCAGGATTCTAAGGTGCGCCTCGCTTCCGTGTAAAAGCACTGACTCAGTGATCTCCAGCTCGAGTCGCTCCGCGCTCAATCCGCTGTTTGACAGAGCCAATGCAACGCTGTGGGGGAGCGTAGATCTGAACTGGACAGCAGACAGGTTGACGGCAACCTTCACATCGCCCGGCCAGCAGCTTGCTTTAAGGCAGGCGTTGCGCATGACCCAATCGCCGATTGCGACGATTTCACCCGTTTCTTCGATCAGGGGAATGAATTTCTGCGGAGGGATCAAGCCGTACTTTGGGTTTCTCCACCGCAACAGTGCTTCGAACCCAGCTATCCGCTCATTTTCCAAATTGATGATCGGCTGATACTCGAGAAAGAATTCATTGTTCTCCAACGCCGTACGAAGGTCAGCTTTTAGTGACTGCCGCTCTTGCACCTCGGCTGCCATCTCTGGTTGGAAAAATCGAAAGGTTGTGCGGCCCGCAGCCTTCGCCGAGTAAAGGGCCATGTCTGCCTTTGAAAGCAACTCGTCGCTTCCAACGCCATCTTGGGGCGACAACACCACGCCGATGCTGGTGCTGATTTTCAGGAATTGTCCGTCTATGTCGCAAGGTTCGCTGAAGATGTTGATCACGTCCGTCGCGAGTTGCTCGGCCGCTTCGCGGGAAGCAACTCCGGTTCGGATCACGGCAAATTCGTCACCACCCAGTCTTGCAATGACGTCAGCGTGGCATAAGGAGGAACGTAAGCGCAAAGCAAGGGTCTTCAGAACGTTGTCACCGACGGGATGTCCGAATGTGTCATTGACACCCTTGAATTCATCGAGGTCCAGATAGAGGAGCGCCACTTGCTGCCTTTTGCTTGCGCTCGCAAGCGCAAGATCGAGACGCTCCCCGAACCTTCGTCTGTTGTCGAGACCGGTTAAGGGATCGTGATGTGCTAGGAAGGCAAGTTCATCCTGAGCTCTCTTCTGATCGGTAATGTCCCGAAAGAAGACGGTTAAAGTCTCGGGCGCCGGATAAGCATGGACCTCGATCCATGCCCTCTTTGTTTCGAAAAAACTTTCGAACCGAACCGGCTTTTGCGTACGCATCGCCTTTTTGTACTCACGGCCGAAAAGCTGTGTTTCCTCTGCGGGGAACCGTGCCCAGAGGTTCGATCCCACGTCGAGGCTTGCATCCACGAATGCGGCCGCCCTACGATTGAGATAAACGACGTTCCAGCCGCGATCGAGTACAAGAACGTTATCAGTAGTGCTTTCAAGCACCGACGCGAGCTGCTTGCGATTGTCTTCCGCTGCCCGAGTAAGATCGCGCTCCATTCGCAGAGCCCAATATTCGCGCACGCACAGTACGCCTGCCCAAGCAAGCCCTGCTGGAAGAATGACGAGAAAGATTTCGCCCTTTTGGTGCAATCCCGCTACCATTACGCCACCAACTACGATGACCACAGCAGTAGCTGGGACAAATGCTTCCGCTATGTTCTGCCACCGGGCCTGAGAAGCTGTATCTTCTCCACAAGGTAGATTCCGCAACCGCCAAAGCTGCTCCTGTGGGGCCCAAGCTATGCAGGCAAAGCCGACGACCCAAAGCGGATCGAAGAAATCGCCGAAATCGTACTCTGATGAAAGCAGCGAAAGCCCATAGAGATGGTCCGCGCACGCCTGTAAGACGATACCAAGAAATAAAACTGACCCTGCGAAACGCTTCGATCTAGGGATGTAGAGAAGAAGACTAACCAGTCCGAAAGCGGCAACCCCACTAGAAAATACCGGATACGAAACGGCAATAGCAATTGCGGTTGTATCTTCTTTCGATATCTCGATTGCTGGTAGCAAAAGTATACTTGTCGAAAATGCCGTAGCTGAAGTAATTAGTGCAAAGTTGCACATTTGTATTCGGCTGATAGATGGTATGGAGCTGAAATAATACATTCCACGTATGAACATCAGTGCAGAAAGGATGTATCCACCATCTGCTGCGGATGGAAAGGAGATTACCCCTCGGAGATCAAGCGCACCCCAATACATCGTGGCCACGAACCACGATAATGATCCATAGCCAAACGACGACCACGCCCGCCTGTCCGCTCCTCTGCTTGCGTATGCCGTCTTGAGACAAGCCAGCCCACCTAGAAGTGGCGCTACGGTCCAGCCCACCAGATAGCACCGTTGCTGCCCTGCCAAATCCAGATCGAACAAGTAAGGCGAAGCAAAAAATAGTGCCAGACCCGACCCAAGCATCAACGGCGGAAAGATTCGGGGCGAGGAAATTGTGGCTATCATCCTGCACACAACGCGTTAGTGATGGCCGCAACAACCACGTATTTATGAACAGCGCATTATGGCGCAAGCTGGCATTTTAGTTACCGACAATTCGGTTGACGGAGGTCGCTCTGGTGATCGGAAAACGGATGCTAATGGGTAGCCGTAATTTCCTTGCCAGCACTTCACCGCTGAGAAACAGCGTCGTGGCTCGCCACATTCTCCGACCGCCGGGTTTGCCTCGCGGCTAAATGCAATCACGCCGGCTGTGTGAGGCGTCAATCCATGGCCATTGGCCAGCCAATCCCCTCCAGGTCCTTCACGCTGAGCTGGGGAGTTCGAGAGTTTGCCGAGAAATCCGGCGACACGGCGAACACCGTCTCGCGGATCGAAAACGGTGCGGATGCCAAGCTATCAACGATGAATGCCCTGCAGGCTGCTTTTGAAGCCGCGGGGATCGAGTTCATTCCGGAGAACGGCGGCGGGCCAGGCGTTCGACTGAAGCACCCTACGGAATAGAGAGCCCCGACAGGGCAGCCAATTTCGCGATGTATGTGCCGCTCGTGTGCCGTCTACTCAATTTGCTGGTTTGTAACCCATTGAAATTGCTTGGCACACATTCAAGCCATGTGACACACGAATTTGGCTGAAGTGACAGGCAAAAACGACCTAAGTCATTGATTTAGAAGTGGTGCCCAGAGGCGGATTCGAACCACCGACACGCGGATTTTCAGTCCGCTGCTCTACCAACTGAGCTATCTGGGCCTGTTCTGGCGCCCATGCGAAAGCCGGGACCAGACTCTTCGAGGGCATGTGAACACCCCGAAAGCGGGTGGGTTATAGCATGAGTTTTCAAGCTGTCCAGCGCCTCGACGCCGATTTGCTACAAAGATACGACACCAATTCCGATGTTCGCATGTGCCGCATGCACGGCCGGTCGGCGGACGTCGAGCGGAGCGACGCAGGAGGCGAGCCGGGGCGCAGGCGTCGCCTGCTTCAAGGCCATGCCTTCGGCTCCATACGACGCCCGCAGGACGTCAACCCGCCGACAGAGCCGCTTCAACCTCGGCCGCCAAGGGAATGGCCGGCTGCGCGCCCGGTTTCAGGCAGGCAAGCGAAGCAGCAGCTGTGGCGCGCGAAAGCGCATCCCCCAGGCTTAGGCCTGATGAGAGCCCGGCCGCCAGATAGCCGCAAAACGTGTCGCCGGCACCTACCGTGTCGACAGGCGTGACTTTCAGCGCGGCAACCGTCAGAAAATCCTGCGGCGTGGCAGCATGCACGCCATCGGCGCCAAGCGTTACGATGATTGTTCGCCCGGTCTTTTGCGCGAAGGCCCGCATCCGGGCCTGCCGATCGGCCTCGCCGAGCGCCAACGCCTGCGCGTAGAGGTCGAATTCGGTTTCGTTGGCGACAATATAATCGGCCTTTTCCAGCAGGCCCATGGTTTCACGGCGAAAAGGCGCGGTATTGAGTATCGCCACGCAGCCTGCCGCGCGCGCCGCATCAAGCGCCGCTTCGACAGTGCCAAGCGGGACCTCCTGCTGCAACAGGACAATGTCGTCCTGGCTCAGGGCTGCCCTGGAAATGTCACCCGGCAACAGTGAATCGTTGGCGCCCGGCACCACCGCGATCATGTTCTCGCCGTTGCCGCTGACGAAGATGAGCGCGGTTCCGGTCGCCGCATGGGTTTCGCATAGGCTGGAAAGGTCGACCTTGCCGGCCTTGAGGCAAGCCAGCGCATCGGCGGTAAAGGCATCCTTGCCGACTGCGCCGATCATGCGCACCGTCGCGCCGGCGCGTGCGGCCGCCAACGCCTGATTGGCTCCCTTGCCGCCCGGCGCCGTCCGGAATCCTTCGCCCGATACCGTTTCGCCGGGCGAGGGCAGCCGCTCGACGGTGGCGATCAGATCGAGATTGATGGAGCCGATGACGACGATCAAGAGAATGCTCCGGTTCCCGTCGTATTCAGCGCATCTTGGCAGTCGCCAGCGCCCGTGAAAAGGCCGCGGCGAAACTTTCGCGGTCATCCGGATTGAGAAAGCCGCCGATCGGCACGCTGCGGCCCTGTCCCTCGACGGCCATTTTGGTTATGCCGATCTCATCGTGTCGGGCCACGGCGAAGCGTGCCCAGAACGGATTGAAATGGTGCGCCTCGGAGCGGCCGGAGGGCGCGATCTTGCGGATGTCGAGGCTGGTGCGCGATACGGACACTTCTTCGCGGGCGCGCGCGGCGCGGTAATTCAGCCTGAAGGCTATATAGATCGCCAGAATATCCAGTCCGAAAAAGCCGAAAACCGGCCACGCGCCGTGGGCGAGGAAGAATGCGCCAGTGACCAGCCAACTGGCGCAGAGCCCGGCCATGAGCACCAGGAATCCGGTTCGTCCCAGGGAGCGGTGCGGCGTCAGCAGCGCCTGGAAAAAAGGTTTGTCAGCGGAAACTGCGGCGTTTGTCTCTGCCATGCCTCCACTCTATAGGAGGATGATGAAAAACCCCAAGCCCAAAGATCAGCCGAAGCCGAAAAAGCCCAGCATAGCGGCAAAACGCAGCAATTCCCGCGCGAAGCCTCTCGGGCGCGCGGCTCCGCGCAAACCGATCTACACGCCGGCCGAAATCCACGAGATATTCCGGCGCTTTGCCGTACAGCGGCCCGAACCCAAGGGCGAACTGGAGCACGTCAATCCGTTCACTCTGCTGGTGGCGGTGGTATTGTCCGCGCAGGCCACCGACGCGGGCGTCAACAAGGCGACTCGCGCCTTGTTCGCGGTGGCCGACACCCCGGAAAAGATGCTGGCGCTCGGCGAAGAAGAAGTCGGCGCCTACATCCGTACCATCGGGCTTTGGCGCAACAAGGCCAAGAACGTGATCGCGCTGTCGGCGGCGCTGATCGACGAACATGGCGGCAAGGTTCCAGCCGATCGCGAACAGTTGGTCGCGCTTCCCGGTGTCGGGCGCAAGACTGCCAACGTTGTGCTCAACATGGCCTTCGGACAGCACACCATGGCGGTCGACACCCATATATTTCGTATCGGAAATCGCCTGGGACTGGCGCCGGGCAAGACGCCGGAGCAGGTCGAGGCGGAGCTGATCAGGATCATTCCTGACGAATATATGCGCCACGCCCATCACTGGCTGATCCTGCATGGCCGGTATGTTTGCAAGGCCCGCAGACCGGAGTGCGAACGCTGCGTGATTGCCGATATCTGCAAGGCGGCGGAAAAAACCAACAGCATTCCGGAGCCGCTCAAGGAACTGGCACCGCTGGACGAATAAGGCCACCCGAATGTCGATTCCTTGGGGGAACCGGCTCCGCCAACAGGAGGCGGAGTATCTTCCGTGCCGGGCCGATGCGTGCCTCAGGCCGCCTGCATCAATCGCTCGCTCGACATGCGGTACGAAATTGACTCGGCAAGATGGATGCGGCCGACGGTTTCGCTGCCGTCCAGGTCCGCGAGCGTGCGGGCCACTTTCAACACGCGGTGATAGGCGCGTGCCGAAAACCCTAGCTTTTCGCTGGCGTCGCGCAGCAGGGACAGACCCGCGGCGTCGGGCGCGGCGATCTCTTCGATGAGCGCGGTCGGGCAATGTGCATTGGTTGTGGCCGCATTCGTTCCCATGCGCTCGAAGCGTTCACGCTGAATGGTCCTTGCCGCCGAGACGCGTGCCGACACCGCTGCACTGCGCTCGGACGCGCCGGGGCGGATCAGGTCGCTAGCCGTGACCGCCGGCACTTCGATGCGCAGGTCGATGCGGTCCATCAGCGGGCCGGAAATCCGCGCCTGATAGTCCGACTGGCAGCGCGGCCCGCGCGCGCAGCGAAACCCCGGCTCGCCTGCCATGCCGCAGCGGCACGGGTTCATGGCGGCGACGAGCTGAATGCGGGCGGGATAGCTTACCCGGTGGTTGGCACGCGCGATCACGCATTCCCCGGTCTCGATGGGTTGGCGCAGCGAATCGAGCACCTGCGGCGAAAATTCGGGAAACTCGTCGAGAAACAGCACGCCGTTGTGCGCCAGCGAAACCTCTCCCGGCCGCACCCTGAGCCCGCCGCCGACCATAGCGGCCATGGAGGCGGAATGATGCGGCGCGCGGAACGGTCGGCGGTCGCTCAACCTCCCATCCGCCAGTTCGCTGGCAATGGAGGCGACCATCGAAACCTCGAGCAGTTCTCGTGGGGCCAATGGCGGGAGGATCGAAGGCAGACGCTGGGCCAGCATGGACTTGCCCGATCCGGGCGGACCAACCATCAACGAGTACAGTCCGCCAGATATTAGAGTATTCTAAAGATCTGCAACGGGTGGAAAGCCGCTATTCGCCTTGTTGACCAGAACGAGCAGGATGCCACCACCAACGGACGTTCCTGGGAAGGGCCTCGGAAGGTCACATTCCACGGATATTGTTGAAAGGCCCGGCCGATACAGCTGAAGTGTCGCTCTGGTGCCGACCGGAGGAATGGCATTTCGTTGGACTTCAATTTCCCAAATGGATTGGCGCTGTTAGGGGCCAACACGGAGGGCGCGTCGCGCAATTTCAATTCAGCACTAATAGACGTCAAACATCGGACGAGACTTTTTCAACAATATCGACGCGAACCGCCGGACTGCGGCTGGAGGAGATAGCCGGACCGATGAACGGCCCGGCTTTCCTCGCCTAGGCCGAACAGGTTCGGTGCCGGAACTTCGGCCCGGCGACATCGTCATCGTCGTCATGGACCATCGGCCGGCGCACAAGATCGGTCGCGTGCGGGAGGCAATCGAGAGGGCCGGGGCGCGGCCCTTGTTCCCTGCCGCCCTATTCGCCCGACTTCAATCCGTGTATGAATGGCTCCTGCGGGTCAAGGTGTCGGATCGGGTTTGGTGAACCGGTCGGTTGCGGCCATGTATACGGCGTCTGAATGTGCAACGAGGTCGTTGCGCGCCCTGATGAATATCCG
>NZ_JBLLVA010000033.1:0-43476 GCF_047739745.1 Borborobacter xinjiangensis
GAAGACGGGCGCCGAGCGCCTCAATGCCCAGGAGGTCGCCCGCCTGGTAAAGCGCGCCGCGCTGGCCGCCGGTGTGCGCGGCGATCTTGCCGAAGGCGAGCGGGCGCAGAAGTTTGCCGGAACCTCACAAAGGCAAGCGGGCTGTAGCGGCAAACAAGGCCCCTCCCCTGCCCTGCTGCTATGACGAATGAGGCCGCTTTCTACGGTTCAGAACTCCCACGGAGAGATCAGCTCGAGGGCAGTCGTGCCGAAGTCAGTCAGACTACGGGTCGCCAAGCGTCCGCCATTCACTCGCGCGATGGCGGCGATCATCCCATCCGGTGCCGACATGCCTCGTCCTTGCGCGAGGCGGTTCCCATGATTTCACCATAGGCAAGGGCTGCCTCTTCGGTCAGCCCGAATATCCGGTCTGCAAAACGACGGCGCCAATCGGAAAGTCCCTGCTCCAGCCGCCCGGCACGCTGATCGGGCACGATCTTCTGAATCCCGAAAGCGATCTCCGCAATCGTTACGGTGGGCAATGCAAGCTCGGCATCGTGCCGCACGAGCCAAGCCATGACGGCCGGGCTTGGCGCCTTTTTCAGCGTCTCCGAAATCACATTGGTATCGAGAAAGATCAAAGCTCAGGTCCGGTGTGAACTTTGCGCCCCTCTCTGATGATCGCTTCGAGATCAATATCAGTGCCGTTGTTAGTCGACATGCGCGCGTAGAACGTTGCAGCCGGTTCGCGACCGGCTTCACGGACCTCGTAGGACTCCAGCGCGCGCTCAACAACGTCCGCGATCGAGCGATTTTCGCGACGGGCAAGCCGGTGAGCAAGGTCTCGCGCCTTGGCACTTCGCACAGAAAGTTGAGGTTCGGCCATGCTGGTCTCCTTTGTCCCGAATATAGGCCACCTGCCATCAAGCTGGCACGGTAGCCTATAATGACCCGAGTCGCCGTCCATTGGTCGTTGCTCGCACCATACGACGACATGTCGGGACGCTGCGATTATAACATGATTTGCCATGTGCCGTGCTTCGCCCGCCCCCTGAGCGGTGACCGCTCAAAACGTCGATCTCGCGCTCAATTTTGACCGCCAGTCGTCCACAATTCGTGTCCTCTCGCTCTGCCCGACCGCCGGAGATTGCCATCGTCTGATTTCGCTCAGCAATCCATCGCCATCCTTGGAAACTAACAGCAATTGGCTACCATTTGAGGCGAATGCGGCCGCGGCCGTTTACCGTCCGTGCTCCCGGTTCTGTCACCTCTTTCGACGTGGTGGGCACGATTTGGAGACGACATATGCAATCCAATTTTGGCCACGCCCGAGAACTGCTCGAGCAAGCATGGCTCCAATTGCCCGGTGATGACGAAACCAGCGTGAAATCCCGCCTGGCGATCGACATCCTGATCGAGGCTGTGCCGACGGGCGAGCACTCGAAACCATATCGGCAGACGGAAATCATCGATTTCAAGCGGGCGGCCAAATCAAAGTGAGCCATAGGCTGCCTTTTTCCTAGTCTGCTCCGGAGTAAGGTGTTCAACCACCTGAACGATATCGGCCAGCTCGATTTCCGGGCAATGCTCACGCTTACCTGCGAGCATGACGTCATCGGGTCACTCATCCTTACGCCCGACGAACGCTGCCGCCTGCCAGAGAGGCATGTCCGTACACGTGGTCACAAAAACCGTGACTGCCTTTCTCGGGTCGGTTTCACATTTGTAGATCATGAGACGAGGTTGGATTCTCGGCACTCGCCACCTGATGGTTGAGGCTTCACCCTGCTTTCTACTGCAGGAAACAAGCGCTCAACCACTTTGAGGGCCTGCATGTTGCCTCCTATCCCGCCATCCTCGACGGCGCCCCGTTCGACTTAAACGCCGCCATCAGCATAGGGCCAACGGAAAACTCCCCGCCAACCTGATCGAAGACGGAACGATCAAACGGCATGCGCGCAAGACGCGGCGGCCGCGCCAATGTCCGCCAGGCGCTCTACATGCCGGCGCTTGTCGCCTTGCGCTTCGATCCAGACCTCAAGGCGAAATTACGACCAGCTCAAAACGGCCGGCAAAGCTTCAAAGATCGCCATCACGCCATCATGCGAAAGCTCATCGTGCTCGCAAACGCATTGCTCAGGGACGGCCGCAAATGGTCCCAATTCCTTCCTTGACCAACACGGATACTCTAGCTGTAGGTGGAGACAGCAGAACTCGCCAAGGCAGCCACATTCAGCAACCCACGAGCTGTGATTGACGGTGTTACGACATGCAACTTATTCGCCATTCCCATGAGGATCGGTCCCACCTCAAGTCCCTTCGAGACGGTTTTTAGCACATTGCGGGTTGTCCCGGCTGCTTCGGCGTTCGCGAACACCAGCACGTTGGCTTTACCTGCCAGTCGACCGTTGGGAAACAGCCTTTCGCGCAGTTCCGGATTCAGTGCCAAGTCTACGCTCATTTCACCCTCGTACTCAAAGGACGGCTGTTGTGCATCGAGCAGCGCGACAGCAGCCCTCATGGCTTTGCCAGACACGGAGTCGAGGCAGCCGAAGTCGGAGTCGGCACACATGGCGATCTTCGGCTCCAGTCCAAATCGGCGTACGTGACGAGCGGCGGCGACTGCGATTTCCGCAATTTCCGACGGGGAAGGCGAACGGTGTACATGGGTGTCGGCTAAGAAGAGCGGCCCGTCTTCAAGAATGATCAGCGACAAGGCTCCTACCGGCCGACGCGCCTTACTCGCCAGAATTTGCTTCCCATGATGGAGGTGCCAGTCATATTGGCCAAACGTTCCACAGATCAGGCTGTCGGCCTCGCCACGCTCCACCATCAGCGCGCCAATCGCCGTCGTGTTGGTGCGCAAAACCATCTTCGCGAGATCGGGCGTGATGCCGTGCCGCTGCATGATGCGGTGATAGCTTGTCCAATAATCCCTGTACCTTGGATCATCTTGCGGATCGACAATCTCGAAGTCGTCACCAGCGCGCAACTGAAGGCCCTCACGTTCGATTCGCGCTTCCAAGATATCGGTCCGGCCTATCAGGATGGGCCTGCTGCCTGTTTCCTCTATGAGCAGGCGTGTGGCTCGCAGGACGCGTTCATCTTCGCCCTCAGCGAAGACGATTCGTTGCTTTGACATGCGCGCCGACTCATAAACGCGCCGCATGATGCTATGTGAGCGGAAGACCTGCGCATGGAGCGTGGCTTTGTACGTATCAAGATCAATCGACCGTGTCGCAACGCCGGAGTCCAGTGCGGCTTTCGCGACTGCGTACGCGATCGTTGGAAGCAGGCGAGGGTCGAACGGTTTCGGTATCAGATAGTCAGGACCGAAGGTTAACCGTTCGTCCTGATAAGCCGCTCCGACCTCTGCTGATATCGGCTCTCTCGCCAAGCCGGCAATCGCGTTTACGCATGCCAGTTTCATATCGTCGTTTATTTGGGTGGCGCCGACGTCAAGCGCTCCACGGAAGATAAAAGGAAAGCACAGCACGTTGTTGACTTGGTTGGGATAGTCGGAGCGGCCCGTTGCGATCAATGCGCCGGGAGAGGCCTCCCGCGCCAATTCAGGCTTGATTTCAGGGTTGGGATTGGCAAGGGCAAATATGATCGGCGTTGCCGCCATGTTTCGAACCATGTCTTGCGTGAGCAGGTCCGGTCCTGAAACGCCGAGGAATATGTCGGCTCCCACTATGGCTTCGGCCAATGTGCGTGCGCTGGTGTTGCTGGCGAATTCCGCCTTTTCAGGTGATAGATCGGTACGGCCCTGATGAACGACGCCCGTGCTGTCAACAAGAGTGATGTGTCGCGCCTGCAATCCCATGACCATCAGCATCTTGAGGCAGGCGATCCCCGCAGCGCCGCCACCTACCGCCACGACGCGCACGTCCTCGATCTTCTTGCCAGCTACGTGCAGCGCGTTGAGCGCTGCCGCGGACGCAACGATTGCCGTTCCGTGCTGATCGTCGTGAAAAACGGGAATGTTCATGCGGTCCCGGCACAGCCGTTCGACGAGAAAACAGTCAGGCGCCTTGATATCTTCGAGGTTGACCGCTCCGAAGGTGGGTTCCAGGCTGACGATGATATCAGCAAGTTTCTTAGGATCCCTCTCCTCTATTTCGATATCGAAGCAGTCAATGCCAGCAAACTTCTTAAACAAGACGGCCTTGCCTTCCATGACCGGCTTCGACGCCTGAGCGCCGATGTCGCCAAGCCCCAGCACGGCTGTGCCGTTCGATATAACGGCGACGAGGTTCGCCTTAGCGGTGAAACGTGTTGCGTTTGCCGCATCGTTTTCGATCTCCAGGCAGGCCTCGGCCACTCCGGGAGAATAGGCGTTCGACAGGTCACGGCCCGTCGCCATGGTCTTGGTCGCGCGAATTTCCAATTTTCCTGGCCGCGGAAACTCATGATAGTCGAGGGCTTCCTGACGTTTGGTCTGCTTGTTTGCTTCATTCGTCATGACCACTCCTCCAGTTCGTGCCGGCTTAGCAGGCGCGCCATATCAAGCATGCGGCTGGCGAAGCCCCATTCGTTGTCGTACCAACCGAAAATTCTGAGCAGTCCGCCGCTCGCCGTTATCGATAATTCCGGTCCACTGACGATGAGGGATTCCGGGCGCCCACGCAGATCCACCGACACCAAGGGCTTGTCGATCCATGCGAGAACCGGACAGGTTTCAACGGCTGCCTTAATGATACGGCGGGCGCTGTCGACATCAGTGCGATGCTGAACCTCGACAGTTAGATCGATTGCAGAAACGCTTGCGGTGGGCACCCGAAGCGCTCGGGCTTCTATGCGCCCCGCGAGGTTCGGCAGCACGTCGCCAAGTAGCCGGTGAGCACTGGTCGTGGTTGGCACCATCGACAGCGCCGCTGCTCGGCTGCGGACGAGATCCTCGCGCGGCTGATCGACGGTCGGTTGGCTGCCCGTATAGCAGTGAACCGTCGTCATCTGCCCACTGATCACGCCGAACTCCTTGTCGAGGATACGCAGGATCGGCGCCAGTGCGTTGGTGGTACAGGAGGCGTTGGAAACGATGCTCTCTCCGCGATAGCGTCCCTCATTCGCCCCAAGCACGAGTGTGACATCCGCGTTGGTGGCGGAGCCCGAGATCAGGGCGCGTTGTGCGCCACGACGAAGCCCACATTGCGCGCGCCCGACCGGGTCCGGCTGTCCGGTGCATTCGAGAAAAACATCAACACCTGAAAGATCGAGCGCGGCTAGATCTCGCTGCCGGTGAAACGGTATCTCGCGTCCATTGATCGTGAGGCGGTCGTTGCCCGTGGTAACCTGGCCCTGCCAAGGTCCGAAGATACTGTCGTACTCGAACAGGTAGCCACATGTCTCAAGTGGCGCGACGTCGTTGATCAGCGTGACCTCGACATCATCGGAACGCAAGGCCAGGCGCAGGATGGAGCGGCCGATCCTGCCGAAGCCGTTGATGGCAATCTTCATTGATGCGATCCCCGCCCCTCTACCAGCTCCTTATGGGGCGATGGTCTGCGGATTAGGTTCAGTTTGGCAGCGACGTGCCCATCGTCATCGGCACCCTCGCACAAGTTCTTTTTCGTACCTGCTGCATTCCTAGACATTGATCTCGATTGCCACGCCCTTCGCGATGGCGAGATCGACCGCAGCAGAGGCCACAGCCAGATCCTGCAAACCCACACCGGTCCCATCGAACAGCGTGATCTCCTCGGCCGAGGAGCGGCCGGGGTGCTTACCGGTAATGACCGCACCGATCTCGATGATGCTGTCGGCATTAATCAGCCCCTGCCCCACGGCATGCTGCGCCTCACCGATCGTCACCGACTGAGCGATCTCGTCGGTAAAGAGCGTAGCAGCAGCGACAAGTTCCGCTTCAGTCTCCTGTTTGCCCTTGGTGTCAGTGCCCATGCAAGCTAGGTGAGTCCCCGGGCGGACCTGCGCCGCTTTGAGGATCGGCGCAAAGGACGACGTGATGGTGATGATCACATCTGCCTCGGTTCCAAGTCGATCGAGATCCACCGCCTCGAAGGGAATGTCGCGCTCGACCGCGACAGCCGACAGACGGTGGAGCTCCTCAGGGTGGCGGCTCCAGCCGACCACTCTCTCGAATGGTCGCTGGTCGAGTGCCGCGCGAAGCTGGAAAGTCGACTGATGCCCGGCGCCGATCATGCCGAGCACCTTGGCGTCAGATCGTGCGAGATGCTTGATGGAAACAGCCGAAGCCGCTGCAGTGCGCAGTGCGGTGAGGAGGTTCCCTCCCACAACAGCGCGGCACCGGCCGGTGTCGGCATCGAACAAGAAGATCGTCGACTGATGATTGGTCAGCCCCTTTGCGGTATTGCGCGGCCAGAAGCCACCGGACTTCAAGCCGAGCGCGAGACTCTCACGATCAAATCCCGACTTGAAACCATAAAGCGCATCCGCATGCCCGATGGCCTCGCGGATCACCGGGAAGTTATAAGCCGACTTGTTTGCCATCGAGGCGAAGACCTGCTCAACCGCCGCGAAGCAGTCGGCGGCCGAGATGAGCTCTGCAATTTCGTGTTCGGGGACAATAATCATGGAAGTTGATCCCTTGGGGGACAACGGCGTCCCCTGGCCTGCATAGTCAGTAGGCTTTGCCGCGAGCAGAAACAGGCCAAAGCGTCTCAACCTTTCCGTTGCGGACACCGACGTACCAGTCGTGCACGTTGCAGGTGGGGTCGCAGTGCCCTGGAACGAGGCGCAGTTTCTCATTAATGTTGAGAACGCCATTGGGATCGTCGACCACGCCATGCTCGTCCGAGCACTTGATGTATTTGACGTCATCGCGGCCATAGATGAAAGGCAATCCGCTATCGACCGACTGCGCCTTGAGCCCGGCATCAACCACCGCGAGGTTCGGCTTGGCATGGCTCATCACGCTGGTCAGGATGAACAGTGCATTTTCCCATTCGCCCTGATCGATCCGCTTGCCATTGTTGTCGTGGATCCGCCCGTAGTCGGCATCCATGAAGGCGTAGGACCCGCACTGGAGTTCGTTGTAGACGCCCGAATTCGACTCGAAATAGTAAGATCCCGTACCGCCACCCGAGACCAGTTCCGGCTCAAGCCCCTCTGTCTTCAACATCGCCACAGCATCCTCCACCTGCGCGATGGCGGCATCGAGCTTGGCCTTGCGAGCCTCAAAGCTGTCGATGTGCTGCATCGCGCCTTGGTAAGCCTGGATGCCCGTGAACTTGAGCCCTGGCGCAGCCGCGATCGCCTTGGCGATATCGACGACCTCGGCGGTGGTCTTCACACCGCAGCGGCCGGCTCCGCAGTCGATCTCGACGAAGCATTCGATGGTCGTCCCGTGCTTCTGCGCGGCGGCTGACAGGTCGGCCACATTCGCCACGTCATCAACGCACACGATGATTCGGCTGCCGAGTTTGGGCAGGCGGGCCAGCCGATCGATCTTGGCGAGATCGCGGACCTGGTTGGAGACCAGCACATCTTTGATGCCGCCCCGCACGAAGACCTCGGCTTCCGAGACCTTCTGGCAACACACCCCGACGGCGCCGCCCAGTTCCTGCTGAAGCTTCAGCACATCGATCGACTTGTGCATCTTGCCATGGGCACGGTGACGCATCCCATGCGCTTTGGCATAGTCACCCATCTTCTTGATGTTGCGCTCCAAAGCATCCAGGTCGAGGATCAGGCAGGGCGTCTGGATGTCTTTCTCGTCCATTCCCGGCAGCGCCGGAACATCGTACCCGACCTCAAGACCAGCGAAATCCGTATGTGCGTTCATGGTTGCTCTCCTCAGTTCCAGGGCAGCTTGTCGAGATCGACGTTGCCACCGGTAATGATCACACCGACACGCTTGCCGGCGAACACGTCGGGGTTCTTCAGAATGGTCGCAAGCGGCACGGCGCTCGAGGGTTCCATCACGATCTTCAGGCGCTTCCAGATCAGCTTCATGGCGTCAACGATCTCCGCCTCGGAGGCCGTGAGGATGTCGGTGACGTGCTTCTGGACGAAGTGCCAGGTCAGTTCCTTGAGCGGCACCTTAAGGCCGTCGGCTATTGTCTCCGGCGCGTCGTCGGCAATGATGCGGCCGGCCTTGAAGCTGCGATAGGCGTCATCGGCCTGCTTGGGCTCGGCAGCGTAAATTTTTATTTCGGGCGCAAGGTTCGACAGCGTCAGGCAGGTGCCAGAGACCATTCCGCCGCCGCCGATCGGCGCAACGACTGCGTTCAGCCCTTGGACCTGCTCGATCAGTTCAGCCGAACAGGTGGCCTGACCGGCGATCACACGAGGATCGTTGTAGGGATGGACGAACTCCGCCCCCGTTTCGACCACGATCTCGGCAAACACCGCCTCGCGTGAACTGGTGGACGGCTCGCATTCCACCACGCGTCCACCATACCCCCGAACGGCATCCTTCTTGGCCTGCGGGGCTGTGCGCGGCATCACCACGGTGCAGGGGATCCCCCTGCGACCGGCAGCGTAGCTGAGGCAGGTGCCATGATTGCCGCTGGAATGGGTGGCAACACCCTTCCTCGCCTGCTCATCAGGAAGTCCGAACACCGCGTTGGACGCGCCGCGGGCCTTGAACGCCCCGGCTTTCTGTAGATTTTCGCACTTGAAGAACAGCTCGGCTCCGGTCAGCTCGTTCAACATGCGCGACGTCAGCACGGGCGTGCGATGGATATGGGGCGTGATACGCTCGCGTGCGGCGAGCACGTCTTCGAATTTCGGAATGTACATCGGCTTATCCGTCATCACGCAGCATTCTTCTGCGTGCTCGAGGCTTTCTGACGATAGTGCTCCTGCGCTGCCGCAACGCCCGAACCAAGCGTCACGGGAAGCCCCAGATCCACCATCACCATCTCGGCAGTGGCGATACCGGACAGCGCCATTACGTCCGTCAGGCTTCCCAAATGGCCGATGCGGAACACTTTGCCGGCGACGTCACCAAGACCGGTTCCAAAGGCCACTCCGTAAGCGTCGAGCGCGTGCGCGACGATCTTGTTGGCGTCAAAACCCTGTGGCATCAGGATCGCGCTGACGGTGTCCGAGTAAAGTTCCGGTCGGGCCGCACAGAGCTTCAGACCCCACGCCGAAACAGCGCGCCGCACGCCTTCCGCAATGCGGTTGTGGCGCGCAAAGACGTTGTCCAGCCCCTCTTCCAGCAGCATGGCGGTTGCCGTCTTGAGGCCGTTCAGCAATGCCACCGGCGGCGTGAAGGGATACCCATTGGCGGCGTAGCCCTTCGCCATGTCACGGATGTCGAAGAAGGTGCGCGGCAGTTTGGCGCCCTCCACCGCAGCCAGGGCTTTAGGTGAAAAGCCGACGATGGCGAGGCCGGGCGGCAGCATGAACCCTTTTTGCGATCCGGTGACGGCGACATCAACGCCCCATTCGTCCATACGGAAATCGTAGCAGCCGATTGAGCTGACGCCATCAACGAACAGCAGCGCGGGATGTTTTGCATTGTCGAGCGCACGCCGAACGGCTGCGATGTCCGAGCGGACCCCGGTCGCGGTCTCGTTGTGGGTGGCGA
This sequence comes from Borborobacter xinjiangensis, assembly GCF_047739745.1. Classification (NCBI taxonomy): domain Bacteria; kingdom Pseudomonadati; phylum Pseudomonadota; class Alphaproteobacteria; order Hyphomicrobiales; family Phyllobacteriaceae; genus Borborobacter; species Borborobacter xinjiangensis. The sequence goes on from NZ_JBLLVA010000033.1 coordinate 9,500, forward strand.
GAACCACCTTGATTTCATGGGACTTATCGGCAGTCAGAATCTCTTCGAATCTTTCGGCCGGGACCCCCTCTCCCCACTCCTGCATTACGACTTGCACATCCAGGCCGTGGCGCTTGCACATATCGATCCAACGATGACTGAACATACCGTTGCGACAGGCTAAAACCTTGTCGTTTGGAGACAGCACATTGGTAATTGCCGTTTCCCAACCGCCGGTGCCGGTGGACGGGAATACGAAAATCTGTGCCTCTCGCGTCTTCAGCACCTTCTTCACGCCATCGAGGGCGGGGTGAAGAATTTTGCCGAACAGAGGACTGCGATGGTCGATGGTCGGCATGTCCACGGCCTTGCGCAGCACCTCGGGGATGTTTGTCGGGCCGGGAATGAAGATTGGATTCTGGGTGCTCATAACGGCTTCTCCTGCTCTCAAGGATAGCTACCATGCGAATCCGATTTAGTAAATTTTTTTGAAATCATTTTTCAAAGCATGTGAAAATACAAGATTGTCTTTCGAAAACAGTGGTTTGTACTTTTTTCACTGTGCGATAGTTGATTTCATTGAAGCTTTTTTCCTACCATGCCGCAGTTTATGTGAGGCATTCCTATGCAGCAGACTCCTCGGCGGCGCGGACGACCCAAAGGCATGAAGTCGGTTGAGAAATCCTCCGGCATTCAGGCGCTCGACCGAGCTCTTGACGTGCTCGAAGCGCTTGCAGCGCGCGACGGGACCACCCTTACTGAGCTGGCCGACTACCTCAATCAGTCACCTGCGACGATGTACCGGGTCCTGACGACGCTCCAGCATCGCCAATATGTGGAAAGCAATCCGGAGCGCCAGGAATGGTTCGTCGGACCCGAGGCGTTCCGTCTTGGCTCAGCTTTCCTGCGCTCCACCAACATCGTCGAGCGCAGTCGCTCAGTGATGCGCGACCTTGTCGTTAGGACAGGTGAAACCGCAAATCTCGGCATCGAACGAGACGGCCACGTTCTGTTTGTAAGCCAGGTCGAAACGCATGAAACAATCCGCGCCTTCTTTCCACCCGGCACCCGGGCTCCTCTCCATGCATCCGGAATTGGCAAGGCCTTATTGAGCACGTTCGACGATGAACGCGTTGAAGCATTCATCAAGACGGCGAAGCTCGTATCATTCACGGACAAAACTGTGGCGAATGCCGAGCAGGTGCGTGAGGCCATCCGCCAGACACGTCAGCGAGGCTACTCTTTCGACGACGAGGAGCGCACCCTTGGCATGCGGTGTGTCGCGGCCTCTATTGTCAACAGCTATGGCGAGGCAGTTGCGGGCATATCCGTCTCTGGTCCGATCGTCAGGATGACGAACACCAAGGTTTCAGAGATCGGGCAATTGGTGGTTGAAGCCGCCAATGAAGTCTCCAGGCGGCTCGGGGGTGGATGACCGCTCGGACACAAGGCTTGCGAAGTCGCTGACGACGGACCTTTCGTGTTAGGGCAGTCGGGCAAGATTTTGTTGGCTATCGCAATCTTGTCCACTCATGGTATCCAATTGGGTCACAACGGACGTTCACCCACCCTATGACATCCACAGAAGCTGACCTAGCATTCCTCAGTCGTGTGCGCGACACTTTACCGACTTTGCATCCGAGTGAACGTCGTTTGGCGGAATTTATCCTGGACTTTCCGGGCGAACTGGCAAGCTATTCGGCGGCCGAGGTCGCGAAGCTCGCCGAGGTTTCGGGTGCGACCGTCTCGCGGTTTATCAGGCGGTTGGGCTACCGCAACTATGAGGAAGCGCGACGCCACGTCAGGGAGGAGAAGGAACAAGGCTCCGCCCTCTTCCTGGCAGATCGCGCCACCGACTCTCTTGGAACGATGCTGACCGCCCATTTGCGCCAGGGTCAGGAAAATATGCAACGCGTATTTGCGCGCCTCAATGAAAAGAACGTCCAGGACATAGCGCGCGCGATAACAGGCGCCCGCAAAATCTGGATAACCGGCGCGCGGGCAAGCCGCTCACTCGCGGCCTATTTTCAATGGCAGCTTTTCCAGGTTCGCGAAGAGTGCATGATCTTCCCCGGCGCGGGTGAAAGCTTTGGAGAGTATCTCAGCGCAGTCAAGCAAGACGACGTCGTCGTCGTCATTGGTTTGCGTCGCCGCCCGGGCCACCTTCAGGTCATTCTCGAACGGCTGGTCGAGACGGGTGCGAAAATCCTTTTCATCAGCGATGAGAAGCTCGCGTTCAATGCGCGGGTAAGCTGGCACATTCAATGCCCATGCGATGCGCCCGGGCCACTGGATAACCACGTCGCACCGTTGGCCGTCCTGCATCTGCTGCTGAGCAGCGTGATCGAAACCACCGGTACCGCCGGTCGCCAGAGACTGGCGGCGAGCGACAACCAGCACGACAAGATGAAAGAATTCCAACTGCCGATGTGAGACCCTTCACACGTTCGACATGCCCCTGCGACAACGAAAGAAGAAGAGGCAGGTCCGAGTGCTTTACGCCCGGCTCACTTTTTTCATGTACCTGCCGGCGTGCGGTCACACCCTGGTGATCGCGGCATTTACCAGGCTGGAATACGGGATTGGTTCATCGATCAGGTAGGCCGCCACTGTGCCTTGCTGCCAGCGATCATAAGAGGCGACCTCGATTGTCGCCGAATCCCACATGCCCCACTGCCTGAAATCATTGACGAGCCTGATGACGTCATCGACATCCGCCTTCGGGAACAGTCCGGCGAGCAGATCCCGCATATCTCCAGCGGGCGTGGCTATGACCCACTCGATGCCGCGATTGAGCGCACGCACGAATTTCTTCTGCAGTTCGGCGTCGTCCCCCGGTGAGCCAGCCTCGCTGTAATAGACGCTCCACGGGATGGCGCCCCCCATCTTTGCCAACGGCGCGACTATGTGCGCAGCGGCCTGACGTTCCACACGCAGCGCCGTTACCGGATCCAGAAGGATGTAGTCCCCGAGGCCACCGACGAACAGCTCGGCGAGCATCGATCCCGAAAGGTTCTGGACGAATTTCACGGAGTTCTTGTCAACGCCGTGTTCGGCCAGCAGCAGCTCAAGGAACATGCCGGGACTCGCGCCATTGCCGCCGGGTACAAGCATGACCGCATCGCGCAAGTCGTTGAACGCGAACTCCTGCTTCTTGCGTCCGACGATGGCAAGCGGGCACCGCGCGGAGACCTTGGCGAACGGGACCAGTTGCTTACCGCGGTCCTTGTACATGGAAGGCACCCATATGCCTCCCAGCGCCGCGTGAGAGGTGCCGTCGCTCAATTCCTTCAGCACCAGGTCCCAGGGGTTTGGGACCACCGCTTCCACTTGAAGACCTTCTGCTTCGAAAAAGCCATTGGAAGCGGCGACATATTCCGGGAGATAATTAACACTGTGGCCTGTGGCCGCTACACGAAATTTCGTCATTTTCTTTCCTTGAGAATAACCGTTGAGGGATAGGTCAGGCAGGCTGTTCGCTGAGTTCTTCGAGGCTCTTGCCGGCGGTCTCCGGGCCGAACATGGCGGCGATGAGTGCTATCAGGTACAAGCAGGCCAGCGTAACGAAGATGGCGGTCAGGCCGGCGGCATCGAAGATCATGCCGGCAATGGGCGTCATCACCACCGCCCCCATCATGCCGATAGACTTGGCCGTGCCCGTGCCGAATCCGCGGATGCGGGTCGGATAAAGCTCGGGCAACCACGTCCACAGCGTCGTGTTGAGGATCAGGATGAAGAACTGGAAGAGGGCTCCGAGCGCCAGGACGGACGCAGTGGAACTGGTGAACATCCCGAAAGCGATCGCCGAAAGCATGGCGCCCAGGGTGCCTATGGCGATCACGGTCTTGCGTTTCAAGCGGGCGTTGAGGAGCACGGCAGTCAAGGCGCCTGCGAGGCTACCCGCCTGCATCACGGCGGTGTAGCCGACGCCGGCAACGATGCTGAATCCCTGGCTGACCAGAATGACGGGCATCAGGGTCAAGATGGAGATTTGTCCGGCGGAAGCCATGAAGTATGTGGTGGAAACCGCCACGGTTCTTCTGCGCCACGGCTTCTCGAAGATTTCGCGCAGCCGGATGGGAGCCCTGTCGCGCAGTGTGATGTCGCCCTTGTCGGTTAGATACTCGACCACCTCGATCTTTTCCGACCGAGCCACGAGCCTGCCGCTCTGCAGGATGGTCAGCGTCCGATTGCATTCGGCGATCTGCCCAGTAGCCAGCAAGTATCGCGGCGTTTCCGGCAGATAGCGCCTGAAAACGCCCATCAGCACGACCGGCAGGACCAGTAGACCGAAGACCCAGCGCCAGGCGTCGTCCCCCGCGCCGATGGCGGGAGCGATGAGACCAAGCACCAGGACGCCATACAGGGGGGCGGCAAAATTGCCCAACCCGCCGCCCGCCACGTTTAGAGCCGAGACGGCGCTCGCCCGGTGCTTCGTCGGCGAGAATTCCGCCAGCATGGTTATGGCGGTGGCAAGTTCGCCGCCTAGACCGAGACCTACGATGCCGCGGAAGACCAGCAGCCACTCGTAATTCGGGGCGAGTGCGCATGCCAGGGCGCCAACGGAGTAGATGAGCAGGTTGAACATGAGAATCGGACGCCGGCCGAATCGATCCGCCATCATGCCGGCCAGAATGCCGCCGGCGCACATGCAGAAGAAGGTGACCGAGTTGATGAAACCGATCTGGCCCGACGAAAGTCCCCAGTCCTGTCGTAAGACCGGACCGACGACGCCCACGGCGTTCTGTTCGATGACATCGAAGAACACTCCTCCGATAACGAGCAGAAGGATCAGCTTGTGCGCTCGTCCGAAGCCGATGCGGTCAATAATGCCCGCCAGCTTCTCGGTTGTTCGCACTTCGGATTCCCGATTTTCCAAAGTTAGTTCCACGTGTTTCATCCCACTCCTCCCAGGGTGATGTGTTTCTTGCGCGGTGGCGCATAAGTTCGAATCTTCGATGTCTTAAGACCGAGGTGCACGAGGGACTCGGCGATCTTGACGGCTGCGGTGACACCGTCGACTACCGGGACGCCGGTGGCCTCTTGCACCCGACGATCCAACTCAGCCATTCCTCCACAGCCCAGGCAGATAACCTCAGCATGGTCGTCCGCGACCGCGCGTTGTGCCTCGCGAACGATGGACGTCATTGCCCCTTCAGGGTCGGACTCCAGCTCCAGAACCGCCAACCCGGTCGATCGAACCGAGGCGCATTTCCGGTCCAGTCCCGAAAGGAGAAGGCGGTTCTCAATTAGGGGAACCGCGCGGTCGAGCGTTGTCACGACCGAATATTGATGACCGAGGAACAGCGCGGTGGCTGCAGCGGCTTCGGTGATATCGACCACCGGTACGTCGAAAAGCTCTTGGAGGCCTTCACGCCCATGTTCGCCGTAGCCGGCTTGTATGATTGCGTCGAAAGAGCCCGGGTAGTGTCGGACGCAATCCATCACCGCGACCGCGGCGATGTAGCTTTCATAATTGCCTTCGATGCTTTCGGCACCGAACCGCGGCGTCAAAGCTACTATCTCAGTATCTCTGTTGGCTACCTTGCGTGCAGCATTACCGATGAGCTCGGTCATCGACTGCGTTGTGTTGACGTTCACTACGAGAATTTTCACACGTCCCTCCCGATCTAAGAAATTCTCATTTCATAGATTTAGCTCTGTGTAAATATTTTTTCATGAGCACGTGTGACGAAATGTGCCGAAAGACCGGTCCACGCTGAGTGCTAGCGGTTAGAAGCGGTTGGCCGGGAGCCGCAACTCGTCATGTGGAGCGGGGTGCCTCCCGCAACGCTCGGGAATGGCAGCCGAGTTGCCCAGCAGCGACGGGCGTCCGCATCTGGTCACCGCGAAACCACCGCCCCCTGGGCCTGATCGCTCGCCGACGTTGTGCTGGCTGGAAAGCTTGGGCATTTGCGCGGTCGACTAGTTTTGCTCCTCGTCCGGCGCCGAGCGCCTTGCTTCCACCAGGGACGCGCGATTGAACTCCTCCTGGGTTCAGTCAGCGTCTTCGAAGAACTCCCACGGACCTGCGATCGCAATAGGATTCCACGCTTCCGGTGCCCGATGCCGCTCTTGATCAGGTGGCATTCGGAGGGGTGGATGCCAAAACGGAATCACCCAGGGGATAATTTCCTATTTGCCGCACCGCGAACGATCACTCGCCAGGTAGGCGCGACGCCTCGTGGGCTCTCCGCACAGCTCCCTACTGACTGGTTGATCTCAGCAATTCACATTATTGGTCTCCCATGAACCTGCGGATGAGTACCCCTTCCCCACCCCTTGCCGAAATCGATGACCTATCTCTTGATCTGGTTCAGAGACAGACGTTCGGCTTCTTCTGGGAGGGCGCGCATCCGATAAGCGGGCTGGCCCGCGACCGGCAGAAGACGACAGGTGATCCCGACAACGACCTTATCGCCATCGGTGGCTCAGGCTTCGGCGTCATGGCCATCATTGTCGCGGTCGAGCGCGGATGGGTTTCGCGCGCCGATGCCGTCAACCGCCTCGGCACGATGCTGTCATGCTTGGAGCGGACGCCTAGATACCACGGCATGTTCCCGCACTTCATCAATGGCCGGACCGGCGAGACGATCCGCTTCAGCCGGAGGGACGATGGCGGCGACGTGGTCGAGAGCGCATTGCTGTTTCAGGGCCTTCTCTGCGCCCGCCAATATTTCGATAAGAACATCGCTTCGGAGCGAGACCTTCGGACCCGCATGAATCATCTCTGGCTTGAGGCGGAATGGAACTGGTACAGACGCGACGGAGGCAATCAGCTTTACTGGCATTGGAGCCCCAATCACGGCTGGGCCATGAACAGCCGAATCTGCGGCTGGAATGAAGGTCTCCTGGCCTATGTTCTCGCCGCCGGGGCCCCGGATTACGGCATCGACGCCGACGTCTATCATGACGGGTTCGCGTCAGGTCCTGCCTTTCGCAATGGGCGCAGTTACCACGGAATCGAACTGCCGCTCGGCATGAATTATGGCGGGCCGCTGTTCATCGCCCACTACGCCTTCTGCGGCCTGGATCCACGCGGACTGACCGACCGCCATGCTGAGTATTGGCAGCAAAACGTAAGCCACACCCGCATCAATTACGAGCACTGCGTTCGCAATCCCCATGGCCACACGGGATATGGGCCGGACTGCTGGGGGCTGACGTCCAGCCATGGACCGAAGGGGTATGTTGCGCACGCGCCCGACAAGGACATCGGAGTGATCACGCCGAGCGCTGCGCTTTCAAGCTTTCCCTATGCGCCGAACGAGGCCATGCGCGCGCTGCGCTATTTCCTTGCCAAGCGTCACCGCATCTGGGGTCGGTTCGGCTTCGTCGACGCGTTTTCCGAAAGCCGGAACTGGTATGCGCGAACCTATTTGGCGATTAATCAGGGGCCCATTGTCATCATGATCGAGAACTTCCGATCCGGTTTGCTCTGGAGCCTGTTCATGAGCGCCCCGGAGGTACGGGCCGGTTTGTCGAAGCTCGGTTTCACAAGTCCGCATCTGTGAGCAATCATAGGCCCTGGTTGGTGGGATCCCACGCCATCGCGTCGAAGATAAGTGCGCCGCAGCCAAGCGCATGTGCATGCCAGGCCTCGTATCGCGCAGCAGGTCACATATCAGCGTCGACCTCGCGGGGTCGGAACGTCGTTCACCTCCTTCGTGCCAACGGGGGCTGCAGGCTGTCGGCAACAGCAAACTTGTAACGGGCGGCGTCCGCGCAGCCGGGTCACGGACTGGCGCGCTATCACGCTGATAGTTCCGTCAGGCTGTGCCTGCCGGTGCAGCCATAGCGTTCCGCAGGCATTGGGGCTGTCGGAGCCGACTGTCGCCGGATTGGAACCGATGATGACCGCGTCTGGGATAGGCGCAACGGGGTCTGCGTGTAACGGGTCGAGATCAAAAACTGGAACGCCACGCCGCCTGAGATGTGGAAATAACAGAGGGGGATTTACGCGGACCCGGCCGAACGACCCTGCAAAGAGAAGCTTGGGGGAAAGGAGAAACGGGCCACCGCTGTGGCACTTCCGTCATGAATCATCGGAAGGGAAGGATGCGCCATGACCGGCCATTCTTATAACTGGAATGGCTATTGAGAGGCCGGCAGCAGACTGACAGCTTCAGGTACTTTAGAAGCGGACATTGGCGCAGTGGGCTGGTCACCTCTTCAGGTCGCATAGCTGGCATCCGGCCTCACCATCTCGAGCGAAGCTGAGATAACACCGTCCGTCCCCACCGCAAGGCACAGGACTTATCCGCGGGAGGTCAGCCAGACCCCCACGAGCGTCACTGCCAAGCCCACGAACATCGCCGGTGTGAGAGGCTCCGAGAACAATATCCAGGCCCAGAGCATGGTCACCGGCGGGCTCAGATAAATGGCCGCACTGACCTTGGCCACCGGAAACATGCGCAGCATGGTGTAATACACCGAGTAGGCGGCGAATGTGGCGATCAACACGAGCCAGACCATGCCAATGGCGAACTCGCGGGTCATGGGGGGTACGAGTCCGCCCTGTGCCAGGGCGCAGACGCCGAACAGGACCGCACCGGTCAAAGTGTGGATGCAGAGGCTTTGGTGAACGGGCATGTGCAGTGACTCGCGGCCGCGGCGCAGGACCGAGGCAAGCGCGAAGACCAGCATGGAGCCGATAGTCAACGCGTAGGCCCACAAGGGGGCGGCTCCAAAGCTTAAGCTGTCGAAGGAGACAATCAGCACCCCCGAGACAGCGATGGCAGTGCCCAGCCACTGCCGCCCGGTCAGCCGCTCGCCCAGGATGGGTTGAGACAGGGCCGCGATCGCCAATGGCACAAGATCGGAGATCAGCGCGACCAGTCCGGTCGGGACGCGCTGCTCGATCGCGAGCGCAAAACCCCCAAGGTAGATGAAGACGGCCATCACGCCGAATCCGACCTGTGAGGTCACGGCGCGCAGGCGCATCCTCGGTCCGAAAATCAGCGCGAAGGGAAGGAGGATGATTCCGGACAGGAGCGTTCGCCAGAACAGCAGGAGGGCAACACTGGCTTCCTCGTTGGCATAGCGGATGCCGACGAAGCCGGAACTCCAGCCGATTACCAGCAGAGTGGCCATCAGTGGCCAGAGAAAACGGGATCGGCTCGTGGGCGAAGATAAGGTGAGAACGGTCATGAGATTGCCTGTGCAAAGTCATGCGGTCATAGCCGCGGGCAGGACCCTGCGCACATGACAAATTTCGATTGCGGCATGAGAAGGCGCCTGAGAGTTTAATTCATCGTTGCCAATGCAGTCTTATTGCATCATTGAACTTCAAGAAGCATCAAAATTGGCGTACCCATGAGCGACATGAACAGCAGGCGGCTCGACATCGATGCGCTCCGGGCACTACGCGCCATCAAGCTGCATGGAGGCGTGACCCGGGCGGCGGAAGCTCTCAACCTCACGCAGTCCGCGGTGAGCCACAAGGTCAAGCGCATGGAGGCCAGCCTCGGCTGCGAGCTGCTGGACCGCAAGCCCGGCGCCGCCATCTTCACTTCAGACGGCGAAGGTCTTCTTGACTATGCCGAGCGCATCCTGGGACTGCATGACGAGGCGCTTGTCAGCCTGGCAAAGTCAGACCTGGCCGGCCGCGTCCTGCTGGGCTTTACGGAGGACACGACCTGTTCCGACCTTTCGCGCATCCTCGGGCGCTTCCGCCGTCTGCACCCGCAGGTGGCCATTCGGGCGAAGGTCCGCATGAGCCTGGTGCTGCGCTCGATGCTGGAGCGTGGGGAGCTGGATGTCGCCATAGTGCAAGTCTTTGCCCATGAGGTGCGGCCCACGGACTTGGTGCTGCTTCGCGAGGAGCTGCATTGGGTCAAGTCCGGTGAACTGTCGCTAGACTTTAAGGAGTCTATCCCATTCCTATCCTTCGACGAAAACTGCTTCTATCGACGCTGGGCGTTGGACATAGGCCAGGACGGAGGAGCAGCACTGGAAACCGTTTTCGAGTGCTCCAGTGCCGCAGGCATCGTGGCTGCGGTGAACGCGGGACTTGGCGTCGCGCTGCTGAGCGACCGCCATCTGCATCCGGAGATGGAAATCATCGATTCCCGTCTGCCCGCGCCTCCGGCGCTTGCCTACGTCGTGCGTCGCGCCAGGAAGGCCCGGAACCCCGCGCTGGAAAGCCTGATCTCCGAGATCGAGAGGGAGATAAGCCGATATGGCGGACTGGCTCTGGCTGTCTAGAGGCGGCTCGCACCGTCGGCATCATCACCGCTTCAGCCATACCGCCACCATTGCAGTGCGGAGCGCCGATGCGGCCATCCGGTGAGCGTGGACCCGACTTCAGCACCTCGCCGATTGCCATGAGACGCTCACCGGAGGTTGGCGCAAGATGATTGATCCTGAACTCGACGGTCAGAATCCAGCAGGTCGTGTCGAACCGGGTCAGCACCGCGAAGCCGCCGGCGACATCCGCGAGCGAAGCGACAGTTCCGCCGTGGATGTATCCGATCTGTTGGTTGAGGGCGGACCGAAAGGGAGCGTGAGTTCCACCCGGCCATCTGCGAACTCCACGATTTGAAGCCCTAGGAAAGACTGACTGGCAAAGACTGCCTTCACTCGCTGCTCGTGGCCGAAAGTAGCTTCTAGCGTTCTGTCATGTGCCCCCCTTCGGCTAAGCCAGCCCATTCGCGCGCGGGCGCTCCGTCGCAACCTCACCCCCGCGAGAAGTCTGAGAAGGCCTGCACGAGCGGTTCTTCCGCTCGATTGCTTCTCCGCTCCGTGGGTAACCGGTCCACGGGTTGATGCCGTCCCGAAGCCACAGGGTCGTATCAGACCAGAATCCAGTCTTGTGCCCGGAGTTGAAGAGGCCGAAATGCCCGGACGCATTCCCACCAAATCGCTCGCGGCCAAGTTCGACGACCATGCTGGGAGCATTTCGGTAGTAGCCGAGCCCGCGGCGAACAGCCCGTAGCGTTGCGTACTCGTCGTCAAACGCGGTGACTGCCAGAATGGGCGCCGTGACCGCCTCGAACTTGGCCAGGACCTCGTGGCGCCGACCACGAGGATAGCTCAGTTCCATACGCGAGCGCCGGAAGCTCCATTCGTTCGCGACTCCTGCCGGTAGGTCCTCAAGCCATCCAAGACGTCTGCCGGGGAAGTAGCCGCAGATGGCCGTCGCAAACGGCATCGCGACGTGCCATTTCAGGAAGAGCGCCGCACGACGCTTCGGCGCGTAGTCGAGCCACCAGGCATACTGCGCGCCAACTGTAAGCATGCGATCGACTTTCGTCGCGCTCTCGGCCAGCCCCGGAAGAAAGCCGCCGATGCTGTGCCCGACGACGAGCAAGGGGCCGCCGCGATCCTTTTCACACATCAGCCGAACAGCGGCATCAAAATCATACTCGCCCCAGTCGCTCCATCGATAACCACATCTCCATAATGAGGAAGGGCGAGAGGCACCGATACCGCGATAATCGTACGTTAGGACATCGAACCCGTGCTCAGCGAGAAAGAGCGCATACCGATGATAGTAACGTGCAAGGACGCCTGTTGCCGGATTGAGGATGACGCGGCCATACTGCTTCTTGCGCTCTGCCAACCAGAGGTGGCCACCGAGTTTCACGCCATCTTCGCAAATGATCTGGATGGGACGTTCACAGTGCATAGCTCGGTCCGGCATTCTCTGATCGTGTTGCTTGCGTCGACATGCGAAAAGCCTTTCAGTGATACAATATCGTTCAAGTTCCGGCTTTTTGTACTTATCATATCAACATAATATCACCAACGTCAATTCAATGTCTTTGAACCTTTACCGGGCCCCGCTTGATGTGGCCTAGGGCACCGACCGTCGCGTGACCAGTTTCCCATTGTTTGGCGCGACCTCGAATAGCCAAGCGTGCCGTACGGATCGTTGGTGCTTGCCACAATGAGAGCGGGAGAAGCGGAACCTGGTTGTCGGCACGGCGCTGACCGAACGCGCCTCGACCGGGAACGCTGGCCCACTTGGATCGGGCAATGCTCGCGGTCAACAACCTTGGCTTCGCCCTCGAGCTTGAAACCGCGCTGACGGAAGACGTCAACGAAACTAACGCAGACCTTTGGCTTCGACTGCACGTTGGTCACGCTGATCGGCGACGCGATATCGGCGATCACGACGGCGTCGTTGGCGTAGGGCGCGAAGATCTCCTTCGGCGATAGATTCGGAGTGCCATCGGCTGACACCGTGGCCAGCCAACAAAGCACTGCACGATCCATCTCAGTCCGCACCGTTTGGTTCAATGACATCCTCAATCTCCGAAGGCAACGTTCTGCGGCCTGTCCCCATCTCCTCGATGGATCTCGATACAAATGATACAAACAGATAGACAGTTCAAGAAATGTATTGCAGATTGCTGCTATGGTGAAATCCACGGAGACCATGACGGACACGATTGCAATCAATGCTCATGACGTGGCGCCGCGGGCGAAGCTATCCAACTATCCAGCCGAGTTCGCTGTGAGAATGAATGGACGTGTCAAGCGGCAGCTTGGCGGCGTTTTCGGGCTCGTCAACTTTGGTGTCAACCTGACCACCCTTGATCCCGGGGCAGTATCTGCTCTCCAGCACGTCCACAGCAGACAGGACGAGTTTGTCTATGTTCTCGAAGGAGAAGTTGTTCTCGTTTCGGGCAATCAAGAGGTATTGCTGCGGCCTGGTATGTGCGCGGGGTTCAAGGCTGGTGGAACGTCCCACCACTTGGAAAACCGCTCCAAGGTGCCTGTTAGCTATCTCGAAATCGGCGACCGCAGGGAAGGCGATGAGGTGAGCTATCCCTTTGATGATCTGATTGCTGTCCGTGCTGATGGCACCTGGCAGTTTCGACGCAAGAACGGAACGCCCTATTGAGACCCGCGAGAGACACCGGCACCCCGCGAAGGAGATCGTAATGAGCATCGGATTCATAGGTTTGGGCGTGATGGGCCAGCCGATGGCCCTGAACCTTGCGCGGGCCGGGGACCCGCTTGTCGTTTGGAACCGGTCCCCCGCGAAGTGTGAACCGCTCCGCGAGGCTGGGGCGCACATTGCCCGGACAGCCGAAGAGGTGTTTGCCCGCGCAAGGATTATTATTTTGATGATGGTCGACAGTGCTGCGACCGACCTTGTCTTGGACCGCGGCGGACCGGGCTTCAACCGAAACGTATCGGACCGCATCATCGTCAGCATGGGTACGAATTCAGCCGATTACTCGCGCAATTTGGAAGCGGAGATTTGCGATGCTGGTGGGCTTTATGTCGAGGCTCCTGTATCCGGCTCGAGAAAGCCTGCAGAAGCCGGCGAACTCGTCGCCATGCTGGCGGGGGATAGCGGGGCGGTGGCCGAGGTTCGGCCGCTCCTCTCGCCTATGTGTCGGCAAACAGTGATCTGCGGTGCCGTTCCATCGGCGCTGCTCATGAAGCTTGCGGTGAACCTGTTCCTCATCACTATGGTCACCGGGCTGGCGGAAGCCTTCCACTTCGCCGAACATCACGGACTGGACCTCTCGAAGTTCGTGAATGTGTTGAACGCCGGGCCGATGGCGAGTCCGGTTTCCAAAGCGAAGCTCCAAAAGCTGTTCGCTGAAGATTTCGAGGTACAGGCGGCAATCACCGACGTGCTGAAGAACAGCCGATTGGTCGCCGAGGCGGCTAGAGCGGCGAACATGGCCTCTCCGCTCCTCGACGTCAGCCACGACCTTTACGACGAGACCGTTAGGCTAGGCTTCGGCCATGAGGATATGGCCGCGGTCGTGAAGGCTATTCAGGCCAGGACGATGCGTCCTACCGTTTGTTAGATGCCAAGTCTGAAAGTCGTATCTCAACCTCAAAAACGCCGCGACAGCGCATGATTGATCATGTCTCTGTCAGTGTCCGACTTTCGAAGGGCAATGTTGTTCTATGATTGCGTATTGGCTTCGCTCGGATTTGCGGGGGCTGATCACCCGAGAGGCAAATGCGGGATATGATTTGGACAGCGGCATGCATGTCGCCCTTCGGTCCGACACCGCGCAAGCAGTACAATCCTTCCATGCGGCAGCCCTCGCCACAGGCGGCCGTAGTGACGGCGCTGTTGGGCTAGGAACAGAATATAGCCCCGCTTATTTCGCAGCGTTCGTGCGCGATCCCGATGGGAATCGGATCGAAGGGGTAACGTTCACTTCATGTGGGCTCCGTGTGCGCGAGACGATGGAGACGGAAACTGGACAGCAAGGCGATAAGATCCTATGCCGTGATACAATTTAGGAATGTTCACTGGAGGTCGGTGTGGGTAAGCCCGATACGGTTCAGCTTTCCCTGCCGCACGGAAGCGCACCGCTACATGAAAGGCTTGCCGAGGCTATCGAACAATTAATCGCTTCGGGGCGGTACGGTCGTGGAGATCGTCTTCCCACTCATCGGGAGATAGCTCGGAGCGCCAATGTCGCGATCGGCACGGTAACCAAGGCCATCGGTTTTCTGGAAAGCCGAGGCATCCTCAGAGGGGAGACGGGCCGCGGTACTTTTGTCAATCTGCCCGTAGAGACCGACGATCAACTCATTGATTTGAATTTCAATGCGCCGTTGCCGGTTATCGACGACACGACCTTTCGATCGGCAATGACCCTTGCTGCCGGGCGATTGAGCAGCGTGCCGAACGGCGGCTATCCCGAACCAGGCGGCGGCCGTGATCAACGCGACGCCATGGCGGGATGGCTCGCGGCCACCAGGCTCGAAGCCGATCCTGGTGAGATGCTGATCACTGTAGGAGGTCAGCATGCCATTCATCTGGCCATGGCTGACCTCGTAGGCGTGACGAAGCTCATCGCGACGGAGGCCGCGACGTTCTCCGGCGCAATCGCGGCTGCGAACAACCTCGGCATCCAGTTGAAGGCGGTGGATCACGACGGCGAGGGCATGCGTCCGGCCGACCTGCAAAAGATGCTCAAGGACACCGGTTGCAAGGCGATTTACCTAACGCCAGTCTGCCAGAATCCCTTCGGATTCGAGATGTCTGAACCCAGGCGGAGGGAAGTTCTGGAAGTTTGCCGCCGCAACGACGCATTCATCATCGAAGATGACATATACAGCATTTACACCCAGTCTAAGGGGAAGACCTTTTATGAGATGGATCCGGAGCGGGTCTATTATCTCAACGGCTTGTCCAAATGCCTGACGCCACTTGCACGCGTCGGTGTGTTGATCCCTCCGCTCCGGCGCCGGGCTGCCTTGGCAAGTCGCATTCGGGCGGAGACATGGGGAGCATCTCCAATCGACGTCGAGACGGCGCGCGCCCTCATCGAAGGGGACGTCCATCTGAAAGCTCGGGACGTCCTCTTGGCGGAGGCACGACAGAGAGTTTCGCTCGCGAGTAAGCTGCTTGGTCTGAGCGACCTGCCGATGCCGCACGGATCACCACACATCTGGCTTCCAATGGCAACTGCATCTGCCGAGAAGTTGGCGCGGCGCGCACTCGAGCGGGGTGTTCGGGTGACACCTCCCGATGCTACGTCGGTCGGAGGCGAGAAGGCGGGAGGCGTTAGGCTATGCCTGATGGCTCCACCCCAAAGATCGAGTCTGGAGCGTGCTCTTAGGATACTGACCGATCTCAATCAAAGTCCGTCAGGTGAAGTCGTCTGAGTAGACTCTTGCCTCACGAATGGTACTCTTCGTATCGCTAGATAAATGATACGAACTGGTTCGGAGGAAGAGACAGATGGGAGCTGCTAGCAAAATTGGACACTGCCTGCTTGTGACGGGCGGCGGCCGTGGCATTGGCGCGGCTGTTGTGCGCTTGGCCGCAAACAAGGGAATTCCCGTTTGTTTCAGCTTCCTCCAAGACACCGAAGCCGCAGCTGCTCTGGCCAGTCAATCTACAGAAGCCGGCGGTCACGTGCGAGCTCTACAGGGGGACGTCGCCGATGTGGATTTCGCTCGTCGCCTCTTCGACTTCGCAGAAGACCAATTCGGCACGGCGACGATGCTGGTCAACAACGCCGGCGTGACGGGGCCGATCGGGCAATTTAGGGACACTACGATCGACACGCTGCGGCAGACCGTTGACACTAACCTGATGGGCCCAATGCTGCTCGCGCAAGAAGCGATCCGACGCTGGGAGAGTTCAGGCATTCCGGGACGGATGGTCAACATTTCGTCGGTCGCATCGACGCTCGGCGCTCCCAATGAATATGTGCACTATGCCGCCACCAAGGCAGCGATTGAGGCGATGACGATAGGCCTCGGGAAGGAAGTGGCAGCGAAGGGAATACGGATCAATGCCGTTGCCCCAGGCACGGTATATACGGACATTCATGCAGCGGCAGGCGAGCCTGATCGCCCCGCTCGGGTCGCCTCCCGCGTGCCCATGGGGAGGATCGGAAGCCCGACCGAAATCGCCTCGGCTGTGCTGTGGCTCCTTTCAGACGAAGCCTCCTACGTGACCGCAACCGTACTCAGAGTGTCGGGCGGCTTGTAGATCCTTCGGGCGTGCTTCCTCGTTTGGCAGGAGCAACGCGAAAAGCGTGCTGGAAGCCCCTAACGCCCAACAGGCGAATGCCAAGCCCCAGTTTGGGGGGTGACTCCCGGGTTCGTTAGATCCAGAATCAGTCCGAACGCCATGGGTGCAACCTCTCCGGCTCCAAAGACAAGAATCGAGCGGAGGGCTCCCTAGGTGTCGCGGTGCCGTCATCGCTGTCGATAGCACGCCCCATGGCGTGCAGGCTTTGGCGCGTCTGGCGGAGCACGGAAAGGAGGTCGGCAGCGTTGGCGGGTAAAGGGGGAATCGATCTGAAGGAGGGTTCGGTCATCGGCATTGATGTTGGATGTTCGCCCACGCGGAGATCAAGCGCAATATGCCGGCTGGACTGGTCCGTCTTGACCATCTCGTGGGAAATCATGCGGTTCCGCGCTGTGGAACCGGAACGTGAGACGGCAATCGCGCACGTTGCCGCTGCCGGTCGATAAGCGCAGCGGCTTTCGACGGTCCCCTTCGGCGGGGCTTCGATATCGTCGGCCGTTATCGGACAACAGAGCGGATGCTGACGCGCCGCTTTCGTCCTTTGATTGGCAAGCCCGGTCAATCCAGCACGCCGGTAGGCAGGCTGCTGAACTATCATGCCAATGAGTGCGTCCGCCATGTGGCCGCCTGTTCAGGCGTGCTCGACGCCCGGCATGGCGTGCCGATTGACCGGAAGGCACTGGTTGAGGCGTTTCCTAGTTCCTTTCTTGGCATGATGCTTCCGGAGCCGGCGCGCGTCGCGGCCCGCAGAGGCGACAGATCCGACACATTCTTTCAGCACCTTTCAGCTACGGACGTCCTGCACTCGTTTTTCGAGTACTGCCTTCCCGGTCGGCAGCTTGCCCACGATCTGAACACCATTGTAAATCATGACGACCGGGCAGCATTCGTCTGCGCGCTAACCGCTTTGTGCGTGGCTATCGGTGATTTCGTTGCGATCGGCGACGATGATGGGTGGATCATTTTGCCGCCATGTCGGTTCATCCAGCCCGAACAGTGGATGCTCCTCTGCGCTAACGCAGAGGAAGAGATGCCGGGCTCCTTGTACGTCACTGGTCGTGAAGAAATTACGCTACGGCCACAATGACACAGTCGTTCTCATTTTCTTCTCGTCGGGCGCACCCGAGAGGATGAAACTGGGAACTCGTATGTATTTGCTATTCCGCACTTTTTTCCCGGTCCCGCCTGCAGGAATGATTTTCTCCGCTTCGGAATTGGGCCGTCCCTAGGTAAAATGCGTCATGGGATCGATGATTCATCTGGCCGTCGGCCGGTTAGAAATTGACTGGGGGAAGAACCAAGGCTTCCGCGACCATTCCGCGCTCTTCCAAGGGGAGCGGGGCGTCACCGACGTGCTTACTACTACGCGGGAGAGGAGGATGGGACGGATTTTGAGGGTGAGACAAAATGGAAGCCGCTGGTCGAGTATAAAGAAGGCCTGTCGAAACCCCTCCCCCTGGTGATCGATCGGCTGAACCTTCTCGGCCACACCTACGAGCAGCGTGAGAAGGAATTCGCATTTCTCGCGCGGCTGAACGGCTTCGACAAAAGGTGTTTTACGTTCGCAGCATTGCGCGAAGTGCCGTCAGTCGTAGATGTAGCGTCTCTTTCGGCCGACTCATCCAGCGCCGCCGTCATCTCATGCCAGTTCGTGCAACTGAATCGTTAAGTGCTCAATACGCAATCGCGTATAATCGCATTTAATACGCTAATGCGTATATTTTAGCTTCATACGCAAACCCGTATATTGACATGATATACGCAATCGCGTATATTTGTCCACGGAGGCTCCATGACCGAACAGATCGCCCGCACAGAAAAACAACTTGGCGCAATCCTGCGCCGCGCCCGCAAACAGGCGCGGCTGAGCCAGGGTGCGCTCGGCGAACAAATCCACCTGCGGCAGGGCACAGTCTCACGCCTCGAAGCCGGGGAGCCCGCTGTCCAGCTGCGCACCCTGATGGAAGCCCTCTCGGCCCTGAACCTCGAACTGGTTGTCCGCCCGCGCAGCCAAGGCGGCCCCACCGACATCGAGGACCTGTTCTGATGGCAAGGAAGGGGGCCCACGTTCCCCTTAACGTTTTCCTGAACAGCCGCCATGTCGGCGTTCTGCGCCGCGAGGCCACAGGCGCGATCGATTTTCAATACGGGCGCGACTGGCTGGACTGGCGCAGCACATTCCCGGTGTCGCTGTCCCTGCCTCTGCGGGAGGACCGCTATATTGGAACTCCGGTCATCAACGTCTTCGACAACCTGCTGCCTGACAGCGATCCTATCCGCAAGCGTGTTGCCGAACGCGTCGGCGCTGACGGCACAGACGCCTTCAGCCTCCTAACCGCGCTTGGTCACGACTGCGTGGGCGCCCTGCAATTCCTGCCCGACGGCATTGATCCCGGCGCCGCCGGTGACACCGACGGCAAGCCCGTCAGCGACGACGAGGTCGCCGACATCATCAAGAATCTCGCCGCCGCGCCGCTTGGCATGGGCGAAGACGAAGATTTCCGAATCTCGATTGCCGGGGCGCAAGAGAAGACCGCTCTGCTGCGCAAAGACGGCCAGTGGTTCAAACCCACAGGCACCACCGCCACTACCCACATCCTCAAGCCGCAGATCGGCCAACTGCCCAACGGCATCGATCTCTCTAACAGTGTCGAGAACGAGTATTTCTGCCTGAGACTGCTGCACAGTTTCGGCATCCCCACCCCGCCCGTCGAAATCGCGGATTTCGGCGAGCGCCGCACCCTAATTATTGAACGCTTCGACCGTCTGTGGACGAGGGATGACCGACTGCTGCGGCTTCCGCAGGAGGATATTTGCCAGGCCCTGTCGATCCCGCCGACTAAAAAATACCAGTCCGACGGCGGCCCCGGCATGCGGGAGATCATCAATCTGCTGAAGGGCAGCGACACGCCCGAAGCTGACATCACGACGTTCATGCGCGCGATCATCATATTCTGGCTGCTGGGCGCGACCGACGGCCATGCAAAGAATTTCAGCATTTTCCTCAGCCCGGGCGGGCGCTTCCGTATGACGCCGCTCTACGATGTGCTTGCCGCACAGCCGAGCCTCGACGAAGGCCAAATCCCGCGCAAGAAATTCAAACTCGCCATGTCGGTCGGAAAGAACCGTCACTACGCCATCCATGACATCGTGCCCTGCCATTTCCTGCAAACGGCGGACATCGCCGGTGTCGGTACCCCGGCGATGAAGGCGATCTTTGAAGATATCGCAGCGAACGCCGAACGGCAGGCAGAGGCGGTTATCGCGGCGCTGCCGAAGGATTTCCCCGAGCAACTTGTCGCGTCGACGATGGCGGCCCTCAGCCACCGCACCCGACTCATCGCCGATTCAATCGCAGCAGCCGCGCATGTCTAAGGCCAGAAACCAACCGCGCATTGCCATTCTCGGCTGGGGCTCGCTGCTCTGGGACAAGCGCCCGAATTCGACGAGCATCACGAAGAATGGCAGCCAGACGGGCCAATCTTACGGCTGGAGTTCACCAGCGTTTCAACATCCCGGGACGGCGTCCTCACACTGGTCATCGACCTCACTCACGGCACGACGTGCCCGACCGCATACGCGATCAGCACGCGCCGCAACCCGGAAGATGCCATGGCCGACCTGCGGTGCCGCGAGGGCACGATCATGCGGCATATGGGCTTCTACTTCCGCGACGGGTCAAGGCAATGCGTTCCGCAGGCTCCGCGGCGATGGTTCGAAGGTGTTCGATAAGCGCGGTCGCGATGCCCGGCGCCGATGGTCGGCGGTGACGGCGAGGTCGTAGATGTAAAGCTCGCGGCGCGCCCTCTCGAACTTGTCAAGTTCGTAAGCGACGAGCCCGCCCAGAACCTTCCTGCCTGACAGCGCCACAAGAACCACCACATGCTCCTTGGCGAGCAGGCCCGTCAGCCAGGCTTCTTCGGGCGGCGCGGCGCCATATGTGTCAGGGTCGTCGAAGACGTCGCCGAACAGTGCGTTCAACTGCCGGACAAGTGAAAGGTCGGAGGGACAGAGACGACGGATGTCGAAGGGGCGGTGCTGCATCGATCCTCTAGGACCCCTTGGACCTTTGCGTCGCGACGTTGAGCGTCACGGCCTCCTGGATCAGCGCCTTGAACGCGGCGGCGTCGACCGTTTCGCCCTCGCGGATGTCGATCGCCCGGCGCGTGCCGCCGCCGAAGCCCGCGTTGAACAACCCTGCGGGATCCTTGAGAGCCGCGCCCTGCGCGAAAGTGAGCTTGACGTAGGCCTTGTAGATCTCACCCGTGCAGATGATCCCGGCGTGTTCCCAGGTTGGTACGCCTGAGGGGTTCGTGGGCTTGGCCCATTTCACTGCCTCGACCACTTCGGGATCAGCCTCACGGATCAGTTCGCGCATTCGCGCCAGCACCTCGCCGCGCCAGTCGCCAAGGCTCGCGAGCTTCGCGTTGATCCGTGCGGACGGAGAATCCTGATCGGTCATATACACTCCACGATGATTTTCCAGCCTTACCCGAAGGGGTGAAAAATACAGTTACTTTTTAGGGGCAAGGCTTTGGCAGGCGCGGTGGTCAAGGCTGCGGTTCCAGCCTGAACATGTCGACAAAATCCTGCGCTGCCGAAACATCCCCTTGCGCCCCGATGAAGCCCTTGGCGATCAGCAAAGGCAGCGGCGCCGTGCCGTAGACCGCCGCCGCCATCGCATTGCCATTGCCGGACAGGACGAAGGGGGTGTCGAGCTTGGCAACCGACGCGGTTGACAGGCGGCCACCGGCCAGCCGCATCTCGAAGGCTTCCCTGCCGAAGGCGAAGCCTGCCAGCGCTGTGCGCCCGCTTGCCCGCTCGCCCACCAGGTTCACACCCATCGAGATCATCAGAGCGGAGGGACTAATGAAGCGCGAGGGATCATGCCCCGGCACGGTCAGCGCCCACCGGCACAGCGCCTCCAGCACCGGCAGCAGCCCTCGTCCGGCATCGGTGAGGGAATAGACGCCGAGACGCTCGTCATGCACGAGGATGCCGGCCTCCTGCAACTGCGTCAGCCGACCGATCAGCACGCTGGCAGTGATGCCCGGCAGGCCGGTGCGGATCATTTGGAACCGTTTGGGCGCGAACATCAGCTCGCGGACCAGCAGCAGCGCCCAGCGGTCGCCGATCAGGCTCAGCGCATGGGCGGCAAGACACCCTTCGTCATAGCGGATGCGCGAAGTTTCGCCGCGTTCACTCATATTTTGATACTACCAGTTGCTTTTTCATACTTCAAGCGGCATGCTGCAGTTGGGTGGGCGCTTTCGTCTGACCGAGAGGAGACGTGAACATGACCTACTATACCGGCTCCGTCGCAGCCGTCCCGACGGCAAACAAGCAGAAATACATCGAACACGTGAACGCCACCTGGCTGCTGCTGCAGAGCTATGGCGCGACCCGCATGGTTGAGAGCTGGGGCGTCGACGTACAAAGGGGAAAGGTCACCGATCTTTATGGCGCGGTGAACGCCAAAGACGATGAAACCGTCGTCTATTCGTGGATCGAATGGCCCGACAAGACGACCGCCGATGCCGCCTGGCAAAAGATGCAGAATGATCCGGCCATTAAGGAAACGCTGCAAATGCCGTTCGACGGCAGCCGCATGATCTTCGGAGGCTTCGAGCCGATCTTCGCGAAAGGCACCGACAGGGGCGCGGGTTATGTGCAGGGTTTCGCGCTGGCGGTGCCGGAAAGGAACAAGGCAGCCTACGTCAAGATGGCTGCGGACGCATGGGAAGACGCGTTCAAACCCAATGGCTGCCTCGGCACGGTTGAGGCTTGGGGTGTCGACGTGCCGCACGGAAAGCAAACCGATTTCTATCGTGCCACCAAGGCCGAGGACGGCGAAGTGCCGATGTTCAGCTGGACGGCATGGCCCGACCGGGCGACCTGCGACGCCGCGGCCAAGGCGATGGAAGCGAGCATGGAGGGGCAGGAATTCCCCGAAATGCCTTTCGACGGCATGCGCATGATGTGGGGCGGGTTCGAACCGATCTTCGACTCGGCCAAAAGCTGATGAGCCTCATCGTCTACACATTCGACTGGCTGCCCGAGTTTCCCCGCGGTTTCGTGCGCGATCTTCGCGTCCGTTGGGCACTTGAGGAGATCGGGCGGCCGTACGAGGTCGCCACGGTCCCGCTCAGCCCGAAAAGCGACGAACATCGCGGCATGCAGCCGTTCGGGCAGGTGCCGATGATCAGGGATGGCGAGCTGACGCTATTTGAAAGCGGCGCGATACTGCTCCATTTGTCTGATGGGACGCCATTGCTGCCGGCACATCGCCGTGCAGAGGTGATACAATGGCTCATCGCCGCACTCAATTCCGTAGAGATAACCAGCAGCGTCTGGATGGAGATGACGATGGCCGAGCGGATGCCTGATGTCTTTGGCTCCCCTTCAACGCCCGAAGCAATCGAACACGCGCGCCAGAACATGAATGGCAAGCTGGACGCGCTGGAGAAGCTGATGACGGATCGCAACTGGATTGCAGGCACTTTCACTGCGGCCGACATCATGATGGTCGACGTGCTGCGCATCCCGCAATCCTGGGATCAGTTGAACAACTATCCGGCGTTGACAGACTATGTGGACCGCGCCACCGCCCGGCCAGCATTCAGGAAAGCCATGGCCGATCATATGGCTCACTGGCAGGCTGCCGATCGCGCGCGACGCGGCGCATCCGCCTGAACCGGAAACCACAGAGGAGAGAAACGACATGAGCTATCATGGCAACCCGTGCTGGTACGAGCTGGGCACCAGCGATCTGAAAGCCGCCGGCGACTTCTATGGCAGGATTCTCAACTGGCAGGTCGCGGACAGCGGCATGGAGGGATTCGAATATCACTTGGCAAAGTCCGATGGCGATATGGTGGCCGGGATGATGTCCAATGCCGGCCAGCAGGGAAACCCGCCGCCGAACTGGCTGATCTATTTCGCCGTCGACAATTGCGACAAGACCGCCGCCGACATCAAGGCGGCGGGCGGTAAGGTCTACAAGGAGCCCGACGACATTCCCGGCACTGGCCGCTTTGCCGTGGTCGCCGATCCGCAGGGCGCGGTCTTTGGCCTGCTGCAACCCGACATGAGCCAGATGAGTGAAGCCGACCGCGCCAAGGCCGAGGAAGGCGGCGCGTTCAACCAGAAGAAAGCCGGTCACGGCAATTGGAACGAGTTGATGTCGACCGATCCGCAGGCCGGCTTCGCCTTCTACTCCGGGCTGTTCGGCTGGACGAAGGGCGAGGCGATGGATATGGGCGACATGGGCACCTACCAGCTGTTCCGCTATAAGGGCGTCGACATCGGGGCAGTGATGGGCCTCGGCGGCGCGCCAATGCCGGCATGGTTGCCGTATTTCGGAGTCGACGGCGCGGTGACCAAGATTGTGGAGGTCATCAAGTCGGCCGGGGGCAAGGTCCACCACGGCCCGATCGAGGTGCCCGGCCCCGCCTATATTGCGGTGGCGCAGGACCCCCAGGGCGCATGGTTCGCCGTGGTCGGCGCTGAAAAGTAGAGGACGCAAAGCTGAGCCGGTATGGGCCAGCCTTTGGAATGGCCGCTGCCTATAGTCCGTGCTCGCCGAACCTCACGATCTAAACCTAACCGCATAACTAGCGGCAATTGCTGCAAGCGATGCTGCCACAGCGATCGACACGTTTACCCGCAATGCCCAAGCAACCGCCTTGTTCTATGCGTTTTTCAATTCACCGCGTGGCAGGCGACGTTCGCGCCGTTTGCCACCGGCTTCATTTCGGGACGCGTCTTGGCGCAGATTTCCATCGCCAGCGGACAGCGCGGATGGAACGCGCAACCCGAGGGCGGATCGAGCGGACTCGGCAAATCGCCTGCTAGAGGTGCGCGGCCCCGGTTTGGGTTTTCGATATCGGGTATGGTTTCCAGCAGCAGCCGCGTATAGGGGTGCTGAGGCGCATCGAAAATCGTCTGGCCCGGTCCCTCTTCAACCAAACGGCCCAAATACATCACGCCGATCCGATCGGTGAGAAATCGAACCACCGACAGATTGTGGCTGATGAACAGATAGGTCAAACCGAGACGCTGCTGGAGGTCTTTCAACAAGTTCAGCACCTGCGCCTGCACAGAGACGTCGAGGGCCGAGGTGGGCTCGTCGAGCAAGAGGAGTTCCGCGTCGGCGGCAAGGGCACGAGCGATGGAAATGCGCTGCCGCTGTCCGCCCGAGAACTCGTGCGGATATTTGTTCTTGTCCTCCGGCCCGAGACCGACCGTCAGAAGCAGTTCCTCGATACGCTTTTTCTGCTCTTGCCGCGAAAGGCCAGTTCCCATCGGTTCGGCAATGCTGCGGCCGATGCGCCAGCGCGGATTAAGGCTGCCGATCGGGTCTTGGAACACCATCTGCAAGCGGATCTGTCCGCCTTCCGGTTTCAAGAACTCAACAGAGCCGGCGGTCGGCCGTTCCAAGCCGGCGACAAGGCGTGTAACGGTGGACTTGCCGCAGCCGGACTCTCCCACGATGGAGAAGGTCGTGCCCCGCTCTATCGCGAAACTGACGCCATCCACCGCCTTGACGATCTTGCGACCTGCTCCGGTGGCCACGCGTTGCAGAAACGGCGCTGAAACGTCGAAAGTCTTGCCGAGATTGGCAACCTTGAGCAGGGATCTTTCGGCGACCGCTTCCATCACGCGTCTCCATCGACCCAGCGGCCGTCGCGCGCGACCACGCGGCCTCTCTTGATCACCAGTGCGCGTCTGGGCCGATCGACGACGATCTGCGGGAGGTTCTCGCCCTCGATGAGAACCAGGCTTCCCTCGCCGCCGGGCCTCAATCCCAGATCGTTCAGATCGAGCAGTTCGGCGCCCCGGCGAGTACCCATGTCGAGCGCGGCGATCAGTTCCTCGTCAGTGCGGCAATTGGTACGGTAGGCGAGCAACCAACAGCGGTCCAGCATGTCGCCATTGCCATGCGGGTTCCAGGTGTCGCGAAGCGAGTCCGACGCAATGGCGCAGCGCACGCCGCGTGCGGCAAGCTCGAACATCGGCGGGAACGGTATCTCGCCCGGCACCGCTGAAATGATGCCGATGCCGGCTTCCGCCATGAGATCAGTCATTCGCCGAACCCTTTCTCGCGGCCCGTCTCCAAGACAGAAGGCATGGCTGACGATGACGCGGTTTTGCATGCCGAGCGCCTTGGCGCGATCGACGATTAGGCCAAGCTCAAAAAGGCCAAGTTCGCCGAATTCATGGAGATGGATGTCGATCTTGGCGCCCTTGCGGCTGGCGATATCGAAGATCGTGTCGAGATGGCCCTTGGGGTCGCCATCGATATTCGCAGGATCGAGACCCCCTATGATCGAGGCACCTTCATCGAGTGCCGCTTCCATCAGTTCCGCGGTGCCGGGATCAATCATCATGCCCGTTTGCGGGAAGGCCACCAGTTCGAGATCGACGGCGTGCTTTGTCTTTTCCCACGCTTCCAGCACGCCATGCAAATTGTCGAGCTTGTAGTGGGTGGAAATGTCGACATGGCTGCGGATATGGGTCGAACCCATCGACACACATTGGCGCATCAAATTGCCGGCGCGTTCGGCGACCGACCAGGGCAGTTCCTTGCGGATGTTCACCTCATTGTCGATCATGGCGCGCAGCGACGCCGGCACGTTGATGCTGTGCCAGGGCAGACCCCACAGAATTTTGTCCAAATGAACATGCGGTTCGACAAAGGGCGCGATGGCAATAGCATTGCCGCCGTCGATGACCTTAGTCCCCGCCCTGGCCCTAAGGGCGGGGCCGATCGCCGCGATGCGGCCGTTCTCGATCAGAATGTCACCAGCGGCCTTCGCGTCGGGTCGAACATTGGTCAAAAGAAGATCGCTCATATGATGCTCCGTCGGGATCAGCGCAAACGGGGATTGAGAACGTCGCGAAGCCAGTCGCCGACGATGTTCACGGACAGCACCAGCAGTACCAGCGCCGCACCCGGAAACAGCGAAATCCACCATTCCCCTGACAGCAGAAGGTCGTTGCCGGCCCTGATCAGCGTGCCGAGCGACGGTTGCGAGGGCGGCATGCCGAGCCCAAGGAAGGACAGGATCGCTTCGGTCAGGATGGCGACGCCAAGCCCCAGCGTGGCCAACACCAGAACCGGTCCGATCGTGTTGGGAAGGATGTGGGAAGCGACAATGCGCAGGCTGCCGACCTTACTGATGCGTGCCGCCGCTACATAGTCCTTGCGGCGCTCGATCATCGTCGATGCCCGCACCGTCCTGGCGAACTGCACCCAATCGGCCACGCCAATAGCGAGGATCACCACGTAG
This sequence comes from Borborobacter xinjiangensis, assembly GCF_047739745.1. NCBI lineage: Bacteria > Pseudomonadati > Pseudomonadota > Alphaproteobacteria > Hyphomicrobiales > Phyllobacteriaceae > Borborobacter > Borborobacter xinjiangensis. The sequence continues at coordinate 36,245 of NZ_JBLLVA010000033.1, forward strand.
AAGCGCATCTCCTCGCGCATATCGATCGGCATCAGTATTTTGGCAATGCCGTCGATGAAGAAGGCGATCATGATAGTGGGGAAACTCAACTGCACGTCCCCGAGACGCATGATGATCGTGTCTATCCAGCCGCCGAAATAGCCGGCGATCAAACCAAGGGTCACGCCCATGGTGAGCGAAAACAGCACCGCGGCCATGCCGACCAGGATCGAGATGCGCATGCCGTAGAGAATCGACGAGAGCACGTCGCGACCTTGCTCGTCGGTCCCAAGCAGATATTTCGTGGTGCCGCCGTCAGCCCAAGCCGGCGGAATACGCGCATCCATGATGTCGAGCGTTGCCGGGTCAAACGGATTGTGCGGCGCGATCAGATTGGCGCCGGCAGCGCACAACACCAGAAGCGCCAGCACGGCCGTGGCGAAGATCACCGGCGGCGACGACCTGAATCGCCATGCCAGATCGCTGCTGCCCAGTTGTCGTATCTTCAAGATAAGTTCGCTCATTTCACCCGCAGCCTTGGATCAACGACGAGGTAGATCAGATCAACGATCAGGTTGATCATGACGAAACTGAACCCCACGAGCGCGAGATAGGCGGCCATCACAGGGAAGTCGGCAAACTCGATCGCCTGGAGGATCAGCAGCCCCATGCCCGGCCACTGGAACACCGCCTCAACGACAATGGCGAAAGCGATCAGCGAACCGATCTGCAGTCCCATGATGGTGATGACCGGTAGCAGACTATTGCGCAGCGCATGGGTGAGATAGACGGCCCTGTCCGACAGGCCCCTGGCACGCGCGAATTTGATGAAGTCAGTGCGCAGCACCTCCAGCATCTCGCCACGGACTAACCGCATGATCATCGAGATCTGAAACACCGCAAGCGTGATTGTCGGCATGATCAGTGCTTTCAACCCGCTGGTCGTCAACAGACCGGTCGACCACCAGCCAAGCTGGACTGTTTGGCCCCGTCCGAAAGCCGACAGCCAGCGCAGTTCGACCGAAAAGATCAGGATGAGCAGCATGCCGATGAGGAATTGGGGCATCGATATGCCGACCAGGGAAACCATCTGCACGACACGACTGACGAGACCGCGCGGCCGCAACGCGGTGTAGACGCCCATCGGAATACCGACGGCCAGTGCCGTCAGCGTGGCTGCAAAGACAAGCTCGAGCGTAGCCGGCAATCGCTGCAAGATGATATCCAGCACGGGCTGGCGGTTGCGATAAGAAATGCCGAAATCGCCGACGACAGCGCGTTCGACAAACCGCCAGAACTGCACCAGCGTCGGTTGGTCGAGCCCCAGCGCCACGCGCAATGCCTCCCGCTGTTCTAGCGTCGCGTTGACGCCCAATATGTTGTTCACCGGGTCGCCAAGGAAGTTGAAGATGCAGAACGACAGCGCCGAAACCACCAGCATGACGAGGACGACGCTGGTAAGACGGGTGGCGAGCAAGGAGATCATCGCGGGCTCCGGACAATGCAAGGGGCAGGCAGACGCCCGCCCCACTGCAATGGTCAGTTCATCGTGTAGTACCAGAAGCGCATGTATTCATCGGCAGGCACGATGGCATTGACCTTGTCGCTCATGCCCCAGGTTAGAAACTGCTGGTGCAGCATGATCTTGCCGACCTCGTCACGATGGATCTTCACCGCCTCCGAGATGAGCGCCTGACGCTTGACCGTGTCGTACTCTTCGCCGATCTGCTCGATCAGATCGTCGACCTTGGGGTTGGAGTAGCCCTTCGGATTCCAGGCGCCAAGATCGCCCGACGGAGTGTGGAAGGTCGCCGACATGATGTTGTAGGCGTCGATGGTCGGTAGGCCCGCCCAGCCAAGGAGATAAAATGAATATTTCCCTTGCGGCAGCTCGGTATCCATTTGCACGGTTGTGTGCATCGTGAGCTGCGCCTTGATGCCGACCTTGGCCAGCATGCCGACAACCGCCTGACAGATGCGCTCATCATTGATGAAGGAACCGGCCGGGCAATCCATCGGCAAAGTGAAACCGTCGGCATAGCCTGCCTCGGCCAGCAGCGCCTTGGAAGCCTCGGGATCGTATGGAAAGCGCTCGTCAAGGCTTGCGTCATAGTAAGGCAGTTCCGGCGCGAGCGGCACGGCCGTGGGGCGGCTGTTGCCGCGCATGATGCTGCGCTTGATGCCCTCGATGTCGATTGCCTGATAGATGGCTTTGCGCACCCGCACGTCAGCCAGAGGATTGGCTTCCACGCCGCTGCCCGGCAGCACCTTACTCTGCTGGTCCATGCCGAAGAAGATGTTGCGAAGATGCGGCGCCCGCATGACCTTCATACCGGGCGTGGAGTCTATGCGCGCGATGTCCTGCGACGGCACGTTGCGGATGAAATCCACCTCGCCGGAAAGCAGGGCCGCCACCCGGGTCGCCGCATTGGAGATCGGCGTATAGACGATCTCGTCGATATTGTGCTTGCGCTCATCCCACCAGCTCTCGTTCGCCACGAAAACGGTGCGTACGTCAGGCTGCCGCTCAGCCAGCTTGAACGGCCCGGTGCCAACACCCTGAGTGGTCATGGCGCCGCCGGCATTGGAGGACAAATCAAGCGGTTTCTGGGCGCCGACCGATTCCTGGAACTCCTTATCAAGAATGTACCAGCCGGCGAAATCGTTCAGCAGAATGGCGTATTTGCGCTTCAGCGTGACTTCGATGGTGTGGTCGTCAATCTTGTCGATCTTCGCGACCGGCTCGAGAAGGCCGGCAAATGGCGAACCCGGCGAGCCGGCGCGTTCGAAGGAGAAGATCACGTCGTCGGCCGTGAAGGGGTTGCCATTATGGAAGGTCACGCCCTTGCGCAGATTGAACCGCCATTTGGTGTCGGACAGGGTTTCCCAGCTTTCGGCCAAAGCGGGCTCGATCTTCAGTTCGCTGTTCCAGCGAACCAGCCCTTCATAGACGTTGTTGAGCAGGCTCAATGTAAAGTCTTCGCGCGCGGCGTGAGGATCCATCGACGCCATTTCCAGCGCCTCGGCGACGCGCAGGGTATTTGCAGTGGCAACCCCCGACGCCAAGCTTGCACATGAGGCAAGCAACAGAACTTTCAGATAGCGTGTCATCGGCTCCTCCCAGGGCACGTTATTGTTGATTGCGAGCTATCTCACGGTCGGCTCGGTCTTCGGCTTGCCGGCGCGTTGCATTCGCAAATCCCCGCTCCGCAAGCGACATCGGCGTTCCCAGCGATCTTTTCCAGACCTCCCGTTGGGTCAGTGCATCGGCGACTGACTGGCCGATGATTCCACAGAGGAACAAGATAGTCTACAGCAATGTACGCTTAATTGTGTACAGCTCGAAAAATATCGTAAGCGCCAAGGAGTCGCGTTAGATGGGTAAGATATGTCCCGCTCTCTAGTGCACGAAGGTGGCAGCCGCTGGTAATCACGTGCTTGGACTTAGCGCTTCGGGCAACTCAATGGGCGTGCAAAAGGTACGCTGGATCATTCCCCATCCGGGAGGGGTAATATGTGGCTCAAGCCCGGCCCGTCGGACCAGGGCATTTGCCTGTATCTCGGCCTCATCCAGAGCGGCATCCATATCGACGTTTCTGACTTTTTGATTACTCATGACGATTCGGCCGTCGACAATCACAGTGTGCCCTAGAAGCAGCTTCAACAGCGCGTTTTTGGTGGATAGTGACGTTCTGCAATAGCGCGAAACGAGCCCGGCCAGCCGTTCGAAGACAATCGCGCTTGCCCTTTCCGAGTGCTCCGCACGCGAGAGAGTCCCACTGTCTTGGCCGGCAGCGGCGAAGCGATCCCGTGCCGTTTCGCCAGCGCAATCGCGAAGCAGTCCAGTGCTCACCGCGGAAGAAGCCTGGAGATACATCAGACTGTTTAGTTCTGACGCAGCATCCACGAGCGGTCATAATGTTGTGGGGCGTTTAACGCATGGGTCAAGGCCCAGCACATGCTATAACTGCCGTATTGAAGAACCGCGGACGCCGGAGGATGGCTTCGCGTTGTCAAGAGGTTCCGGACCCAATGAGCGAGCAAGCCCTCGAAAGCCGCCCCTCCGGCGCGTCGGTGGAAGCCATTTCATACCATTACGACGTCGGCACCGGATTCTATCGGCTGTGGCTTGATCGCAGCCTGACCTACAGCGCCGCCCGGTGGGGCGATCCGCGCCAAATCGCGGCCACCCCGGTCAGCCTGGAACTGGCGCAGGAGGCCAAGCTCGACTTCCACCTGCGGGCCGTCGGTGTCGGGCCGGGCGACAGTCTGCTCGATGTCGGCTGCGGCTGGGGCTCGCTGCTGCGCCGGGCGGTCGAGCAATACGGCGTCGCCACGGCGACGGGCCTGACCTTGAGCACCGACCAGCACAACTTCTTGCGCGCGCTCGACCTGCCGGGCATCGAGGTCCGGCTGGAGAATTACGAGGACTATCGGCCGGCGGCCACGTTCTCGGGCATCGTCTCAGTCGGGGCCTTCGAGCACTTCACCCGCCCCGGCCTGTCGGCGGCCGAGAAGATCGCGATCTACCGACGGTTCTTCCAGCGGTGCCATGGCTGGCTGAACCGGGGGAGCCGCCTTTCTCTGCAGAGCATCACCTGGGGGAATGTCCCGCGCGACAGGACCAGCTTCATCGTGGCGCAGGACGTCTTCCCAGAGACTGATCCGCCTTATGTCACCGACGTACTGGATGCGTCGGCCGACACCTTCGAGCCGATCTACATGGAGAACTGCCGCAGCGACTACATCCGCACCCTCGAGGTCTGGCTAGAGCGACTGCGCACCCGGCAGCGAGAGATCGAGGCGGTGACCAGGCCGGGGACTTTCGAGTTCTACGAGCGCTATCTGCGCCGGTCGATCTACGGCTTCAAGAAGCGGCAGTTGCAGCTCTGCCGCTTCGTCTTCCAGCGGCATTGAGACCTCGACCACATGGTCTGAATCCAATCGCCTCGTTCACCCCTCCGGCTGGGTTGGGCCGAAATAGATCGTCGTAGAGCCGTTGCCGTCAGCTTCGGCTGGTCGAGAGCTTCGGCAGAGCTCGATGATGGCTCGTCCGCGAACGCACCCGGCTTGGGAGCGCGGCATCAGAGTTATGGGACCGAAGCTGGACGGCGGTGCCGAACTACCAAGTAATTCCAAAAAGCGTTGAATAAACGATAACAGCTATGGCCGCTACTACCGAAACTCGAACGAATAGGCCAAGGTAATTGTACGTGTAAAATCGCGCAGGAATGTGTGAGTTCATGACAGCCTCCTTTTTGTTGTGATTTCTCGGGGCCTATGAATACACCTATCATACAACGGGCAGAGGAGGGGTTTTATTTTGTGTTTCCAGATCATTCGCGACTGGTATCGGTGGCCAGTTCAGCCCACTGCAGCAGAGGAAAGGGAAGTCCAAGTCGGAGCCTATTGCGGTTCGCGGCCAACGCCATCCTTCCGCCCTCCCAGAGCTGGACAAAGGTGCATGAGCGCCTGATTGAGCTTTAGGCAAAATCAATCAGCGGCCAGCCTCCAAGCGAAAACCTGCCCACTCCGGGTGAATCTTGACTTCGACCAGCATCCTGGCCTCGGCGAGAACCTTGCCAACCTCATCTCTGACCTTGATTGAGAGTATGTGGCGCTCACCCGAGACCACTGCCTCCCGCGCAAGATCCGCTAAGCTCCGGCGTGCAGCATCTCGGGCTGAAGCCGCGTCTGGCAGGACGAGGCCTATCTCGTCAGGGAGCAGTGTCTGCCCATCGCAGGTGTCGAAGTAGTAATGCGGCATGTTCCGTGTCGAACATGGAGCCGTGTTCCACTCAACCTGAGAACGTCTATATGCTCGAAGGCAGCGGCGTCAGCCACCTCCGCTGAGGAAATACGAAGTGCGATGCCGCTTCCGTCAAAGGACCGCTGGCTAATGCAGGCGGTATGCCCTAAGGTCTTTTTGTCGGCAGCCATTTTACGGGCGCTGCCGATTGAGGGTGGCCTTCGTGCCCTAGCCCCGACCAAAGGAGGACATCATGTCTTCCACCTTTCTTACTTCCGCCGACATGACGATGATCGAGCGTTTGCTCGCCGCGGTTCGGGAAGCCGGGCCCGAGCCCAGTGCCGACGTCAAGACAGCTCAGGCGCGCCTCCTCATCCACGCATTTGTAAGCGGCATCTGTTCTGAAACCGAATTGCGAGAACTTCTGGCGGAGCACGTCCAGCCGCACAGAAGTTTCGCACAATCATACCAGCGGTGGGAGAACGAAGGAGGCACAGCCTATCATAGGCAGGAGCACATGCTCCCTTCACCTGAGGAGGAGCTCAACTCCGCTATCTCGATTGATCCGATGGCTCCCGCATCTCATGGCGGTCAGGCTATCATCGCGCGGAATGCGATTGGCGAGACATCGGGTGATGCCCCCGGCAGCCCACTTATCGAGGTGCCACTTGTCGCCAGTTTGGGAGGATTACCCATGTCCACGACACACGACATCCCACCCGACGTGCGTGCCGCAATCGGTGCCTTCCTCAACGAGTGCCAGAGAGAAGCCCGGCCCTTTGCGGCGTCTGAGGCATTAGGTGCGATACGGCGCATTTTCCCCGACTTGGAAATCTCGGATGTCGAGCTTCTGGACGCTCTCACCAGCGAAGCATCCACTGCAGGTTTTGATATTGATTACGACATCACCGTCACATCTGACACGACCAAGCGGAAGTCGCTGGAGCGGTGGGACAACGAGGGTGGGGCGATCGGCAATCCTCCGCGCACTGAGACACAGCGGCTAATAGACAACGACACGAGCGGCACACGCCGCCGTGCCAAGGCGACGAAAGACAAAAACGACCTTATCTAGGCTCGATTGATGGTGTGGATGGCTCCTGCTCCCGGCGTCGTATTGCGCCATAGTTGGGATGTTGTCGTCCCTAGGAGAGGAGCCATCCATGTCCGAGCTTGCCACAGTTGGTATTGACCTCGCAAAGAGCGTCTTTCAGATCCATGGTGTAGACGAGAACGGTCGAGTTCTCGTACGTCGCCAGCTTCGCCGCAGCCAATTGCTCGCGTTTTTCCAGAAGCGTCCGCGATGCCTGATCGGCATGGAGGCTTGCACAGGTTCTCACGACTGGGGGCGCAGGCTTCAAGAGCTGGGGCATGACGTTCGGCTGATGCCGCCGTCCTATGTGAAGATTCCATGAGGAGGAGACCGGCACCCTTAGCTCTGGAAAGATAAGGGCGCCCAACTTTCTCGATGGAGATCATTGCCATGCAGACTGCCAGGAAGACC
>NZ_JBLLVA010000034.1:0-39742 GCF_047739745.1 Borborobacter xinjiangensis
CAGAACTCCTTTTGCCTTGGCACGAAAACAGATTCGACAGTCCATTGACAAGGAACTTGGCTCTTCATAGTATGGTATACCATAAGAGATGACCGACGCAAATTTGAGATCGCTGACGGATCTGAGGGACCAGATCGCTTCGGGGCAGGTCCCGCCGACGGAAGCCGTCGAGGCTAGCCTTAGGCAGATCAAGTCATGGAATCCACGCCTCCATGCCTTCCTGACGGTTTGTGAGGCCGAAGCGCTGCAAGCGGCACGCGAAGCGGAGGAGCGGCTGAATGCCGGGGGCCCTCTGCCGCCCCTGCTCGGCGTGCCAATCGCCGCCAAGGATGCCGAAGCGACCCACGGTGTCCGCACGACTTTCGGATCGAAGGTCTACCAGGACTACGTTCCGCCTGTGGACACCATACATGTCGAAAGGCTGAAGGCGGCCGGCGCGATCATCATCGGCAAGACCAATACGCCGGAGTTTACGCTGCTTGGCGAGACCACGAACCTGCTTGGATCGGACTGCCGAACCCCCTCGGATCTTGCGTGCACTTCGGGCGGATCGAGCGGCGGCTCGGCGGCCGCAGTGGCGGCCGGTATCGTGCCGCTTGGTACCGGCACCGATACGGCCGGATCGATCACAATCCCCAGCGCCTTCTGCGGTACGTTCGGCATCAAACCTTCGCATCGCACAATCCCCGTCTGGCCGAATTGGGACGATTGGCCGAGCCTCTACGATGTCGGTCCGATTACCAATTCTGCGCGAGACGCCGCGCTGGCGCTGGATCTGACCGCCGGATATGACGAGCGCGATCCGTTCGCGCGCCGCCTGGCACGTTCGACCGCATTTACCGACGCACTTGCCCAACCGTTGCGGCGCCTGCGCATAGGCTGGCTGATTTCGCATCCGGACCTGCCCGTCGAGCCAATCTGCCGGGCAGCCGTGGAAAATACCGCGTCGCGACTTTCGGGTTTCGGCCACGCGGTCGAGGAAGTTCAACTCCCCATCGAGCCGCCGGGCGAGATCATCGACGTGATCGGCTGCGCCTATGAATATGCCGCGCGCGGATTTCTGCTCGACCAGAAATCCGCCGAACTCCATCCTGAAACCCGAGCCACGCTGGAGCACGGCCGCAACATCACTGCAAGCCAACTCCTGAATGCCGAACTGCGGCGACAGAAGATCAGGAATGCGTTCGAAACCTACTTCGAAGCGTTCGACATTCTGCTGGCACCTGCCACCGCGTGTCCGGCATTTCCGCTACGCAGCCCCCCGTCAACCATCGACGGTCAATCAGTGCCGGAAAACTGGATCGGCTTTTCGCCGTTCAACATGTACGCCAATCTGACCGGCTGCCCGGTTGCCACCGTGCCAGCGTCTCATTCTGGAAGCGACCTGCCTCTCGGCGTGCTTGTTTTCGGGGCATTCGGCCGCGATGATCTTGTTCTGCGGCTTTGCCACTGGCTCGAGACCGAATCCTGAAAGGAGCCAAAAATGCCAGCCCGCATGATCATCTCTCTGGAGCGGCAGCAGGCACGTCCTTACTTCTGAGAGGATCAGGCTGCATCGTACCGCCGGATTCGTCCGCCAGCGGCTGGCGCAAAGCCAAGGCTGGGACCACCGGAAACTGGCCATGGAAAACGGCGATCGCACGCACATCACGCACTAACCACACATGTTTCGTCGCTGGCCTTCCAGAAGGTCGAGCACAGCACGCGCAGCATCGAGCACATTGGTACCGGGGCCGAAAATCGCGGCGACGCCGTGGTCGAGCAGGAACTGGTAATCCTGGCGCGGTACCACACCGCCACACACTACGATCACGTTTTGACCGCCTTTCTGTTTCAAGGTCTCGACGAATTGCGGCAGAAGCGTCTTGTGACCAGCCGCTAGCGACGACACGCCGACCAGATGCACCTTGGGCAGTGATCGCCAGATCGGCCGCCTCCTCTGGCGTTTGAAATAGCGGACCGGCAACAACTTCGAAGCCGAGATCGCCGAAGGCCGAGGCTATGACTTTTGCGCCGCGATCGTGGCCATCCTGGCCGAGCTTGGCCACCATGATCCGCGGCGGGACGCCGATCCTGGCCGAAATCTCCTCCAGCCGCGAGACGAGGGTATGATATTCCGGCTCGTCGCCATAAGCATTGCGGTAAACACCTTTCATCACCTCAGGCACTGCTGAATGGTTGCCGAAGGCGCGTCGCAAGACGTCCGAGATCTCGCCGACAGTGGCGCGCGCACGGGACGCTTCGATCGCAGCGGCTAGGATGTTGCCCTCGCCGGAACGGGCGACGTCATACATTGCAGCCAGCGCCTCCTCCACTAGCCTGGGACTTCGACGACGACGGGTCCGTTCGATGCGGGCGATCTGCGCCTGGCGTACGGCGCTGTTGTCGACCTCCAAAACCGAGATATCATCTTCCTCATCAAGCCGGTATTTATTCACGCCGACGATGACCTGTTCGCTGCGGTCTATCGCGGCCTGACGGCGCGTTGCCGCCTCCTCAATCAACCGCTTAGGAAGGCCGCTTGCCACGGCCTTGGTCATACCACCTAAGGCGTCGACCTCCTCGATCAGCGTCCAGGCCTTTTCGGCCAGATTGTTGGTCAGACTCTCTACATAATAGGATCCGGCCAACGGATCGACGACCTTGGTAACTCCTGTCTCGTGCTGCAAGATGAGCTGGGTGTTGCGGGCGATGCGAGCCGAGAATTCTGTTGGCAGGGCGATTGCCTCATCGAATGAATTGGTGTGCAAGGACTGTGTGCCGCCAAGTACGGCGCTCATCGCTTCGAAGGCCGTGCGAACGATGTTGTTGTAGGGATCTTGCTCTTGCAGCGACACGCCCGAGGTCTGACAATGAGTGCGCAACATCAGCGAGGACGTTTTCAGCGGCTTGAACTCCTGCATGAGGCGCGACCACAAGAGCCGAGCCGCGCGCAACTTGGCAGCTTCCATGAAAAAATTCATGCCGACTGCGAAGAAGAATGATAATCGCCCGGCGAAGTCATCGACGTTCAGCCCCTTGGCGATGGCCGCGCGTACATATTCGCGCCCGTCGGCGAGCGTAAAGGCGAGTTCTTGCACCAGGGTCGCGCCGGCTTCCTGCATGTGATAACCCGAGATCGAGATGGAATTGAACTTCGGCATCTCTCTCGCCGTGTACTCGATGATGTCGGCAATGATCCGCATCGATGGCTCGGGCGGGTAGATGTAAGTGTTGCGGACCATAAACTCCTTGAGTATGTCATTCTGGATGGTGCCCGACAGCATGGCTCGGGGCACCCCCTGCTCTTCGCCAGCAACGATGAAGTTGGCGAGGATCGGTATCACCGCCCCGTTCATAGTCATCGATACCGAAACCTTGTCGAGAGGGATGCCGTCGAACAGGATCTTCACGTCCTCGACAGAATCGATTGCCACGCCCGCCTTGCCGACATCGCCCTCCACGCGCGGATGATCGCTATCATAGCCGCGATGGGTGGCGAGGTCGAAAGCGACCGAAACACCCTGCTGGCCGGCGGCGAGCGCTTTGCGGTAGAATGCGTTGGACTCTTCCGCCGTGGAGAAACCGGCATATTGGCGGATCGTCCAGGGCCTGCCGGCATACATCGTGGCGCGCGGGCCACGCACGAACGGCGTTTCTCGCGGAAGCGAACCTAGATGCCCGACCCGTTCGAGGTCTTTGACTGTGTAGAGCGGCTTGATGTCGATACCTTCGGGTGTACACCAGACCAGCGTGTCCAAATCGACCTTGGTCTCCCCTCCTGCAAGAGAGCGCCATTTCAGTGGCGTATCCAGCAATGTCGCCTCCCTAATAGCGTCAAAGCGCCTTTTCGAGTTCCGGTAGGATGGTGGACAGGTCCCGACGATGCCGTAGTCAGCGACCTTAGAGAGCGCCGCTTCCACCCATGGCCTGCTGCGAGCCCATGGAAACCATTACAATCTCCTCGGCCTTCAGCTTTCTTCAAGCGGATGGTTTCTTCCACGGGATCTCGTCCAACGGGTTCATTCCATCTTCACGTCAGCAAGTTTGACAGCCGAACCATCAGCCTTGATCCTCCCCTTCACATTCGCAGCCACGACCCGTCGTACTGGGACGAGAATCTTCACGCCTGCCTCCTACTCAAATTCCATGATGAGTTCGTCCACCGCGAGACTGGCGCCTTTGGCGGTAGCGACACGTTTGACGACACTTCTGCGGTCGGCGCGCAGCACGTTCTCCATTTTCATCGCCTCGATCGTGGCAAGTGCCTGGCCCACTTCGATATGGTCGCCTTCGCGGACAGCGATCGAAGTAATGATCCCAGGCATCGGACAAAGCAGCATCTTGGAGGTGTCTGACGGCAGCTTCACTGGCATAAGTCGCGCGAGCTCGGCCACGCGCGGGTTGCGCACATTGGCAACCACATCCATGCCACGCCAGCGCAGGCGCCAGCCGCTGCCGGACCGCGAAGTCTTGACGCCGAGTGGCGTTCCATCGACTGCAAAGTGCGCATGCTGCTGGCCCGGCAGCCAGTCGCTCGCGACAGCAGCGGATGTTTCGCCCGCGAATGTTACGACGATGCCGCTGTCTTCCGTCTCGATATGAACCGGGAAGACAAAGCCCGAAAGCGTAACCACGCGGTCCTTGCCCGCCGAGCACCTGCGATCGGCCAAATTACCGGAAATCTGCATACTGCGCCGCTGCACTGCAAGGTCGATGAACGCGGCGACGGCTGCAAGCTTTCTCGCCTGCTCCTGCGAAGGCACAACGCCGGAGAAACCGTCAGGATACTCCTCGGCTATGAAAGCCGTGGTCAGGTGGCCACCTTGAAAGCGCGGACGATCCATCACAGCCGACAGAAAAGGCAGATTGTGGCCGATCCCCTCCACTTCGAAATCATCGAGCGCCAGGCCCATTGCAGCCACTGCCATTGCGCGATCCGGCGCCCAGGTGCAGAGCTTGGCGATCATTGGGTCGTAGTGAATCGAGATAGCGCCGCCCTCGAACACGCCGGTGTCGTTGCGCACCACGGTGCCGTCGTCGCGCCTACCCTCCTGTGGCGGGCGGTAGCGGGTAAGTCGGCCGGTCGACGGCAAGAAACTGCGGTAAGGATCTTCGGCATAGAGCCGGGCCTCCATTGCCCAACCGTTGAGCTTAACGTCACGCTGTGAAAGCCTGAGCTTCTCGCTGGCCGCGACGCGGATCATCTCCCCGACCAGGTCAATGCCGGTGATCAGCTCCGTCACCGGGTGCTCGACCTGCAGGCGCGTGTTCATTTCGAGGAAGTAGAAATTGCGATCGCCGTCGACGATGAATTCGACGGTACCGGCCGAGAAATAACCGACTGCCTGGGCCAGCGCCACGGCCTGTTCGCCCATGGACCTGCGCGTTGCGTCATCGAGGAACGGCGACGGGGCCTCCTCGATCACCTTCTGGTTGCGGCGTTGGATCGAGCATTCGCGCTCGCCTAGATAGATAAGATTGCCATGCTGGTCGCCCAGCACCTGGATTTCGATATGGCGCGGCTGGGTAACGAACTTTTCTATGAAGATGCGATCATCGCCAAACGACGACTTCGCTTCGTTCCTGGACGACTGAAAGCCCTCCCGGGCTTCGGCATCGTTCCACGCGATACGCATGCCCTTGCCGCCGCCACCGGCCGAGGCCTTGATCATGACAGGATAGCCGATCGAGTTGGCGATCTTGACGGCCGCGTTGGCATCGTCGATCAGGCCCATGTGACCAGGCACCGTCGACACGCCAGCTGAAGCTGCGATCTTCTTGGAAGTGATCTTGTCGCCCATCGCTTCGATCGCTACGCCCGGCGGGCCGATGAATGTCACGCCCTCCGCCTTCAGTGCCTCCGCGAAGTGCGCATTCTCCGACAGGAAGCCGTAACCCGGATGCACCGCGTCAGCGCCAGTCGCGCGCACCGCGTCGATGATCTTGGTGATGACGAGATAGGACTCGCTCGATGGCGCCGCACCGACATGGACGGCTTCGTCGGCCAGCTTCACATGCAACGCTTCGCGATCGGCGTCGGAAAAAATGGCGACGGTGGCGATGCCCATCTTCCGCGCCGTTTTAATGACCCGGCAGGCGATCTCGCCTCGATTGGCGATGAGTATCTTTTTGAACATGGTTACCTATCACTAGACGATGAGTGTTTCGGAGTTGGAACCCGTTGCCATTCCATACCCGTCCTTTCCAAGGCCCGCAGATATCCATCTGTGCGTGATGTTCCAGCCAGGCCAGACTTTCCGGGTGCTCCGACGAGCGATGCGAGCTGCCGGGCGTGGCCAAGATCGTGTCGCCACAAGGCCCTGATCGCACATCGTCTGACTCCCTTCAGAGCGGCATGGTGTCGTGTTTCTTCCAGCGCGCGTCTGAGCTCTTGCCGCGCAGTGCCGCGAATGCGCGGACAATGCGGCGACGCGAAGAATGCGGCATGATCACCTCGTCGATGAAGCCGCGCTCGGCGGCGATGAACGGATTAGCGAAACGTTCCTCATATTCCCGGGTGCGCGCGGCAATACGCTCTCTGTCGTCAAGCTCCGAACGGTAGAGGATCTCCGCCGCTCCCTTGGCGCCCATTACCGCGATTTCCGCTGTCGGCCAGGCGTAGTTGATGTCGGCGCCAATGTGCTTTGAGGCCATCACGTCATAGGCGCCGCCATACGCCTTGCGGGTGATCACCGTCACCATGGGCACGGTAGCCTGGGCATAGGCGAACAATAGCTTGGCGCCATGCTTGATGACGCCGCCATATTCCTGAGCTGTGCCCGGCAGGAAGCCCGGCACGTCGACCAAGGTCAGAATAGGGATGGAAAAGGCATCGCAGAAGCGCACGAATCGCGCCGCCTTGCGCGAGGAATCGATATCCAGGCATCCGGCCAGCACCATTGGCTGATTGGCTACGACGCCGACCGGCCGGCCTTCGAGGCGCACGAAGCCGGTGATGATGTTTTTGGCGAAAGCTTCCTGGATCTCGAAGAAATCGCCCTCGTCGGCGATCGCCAGGATCAGTTCCTTCATATTGTACGGTTTGTTGGCATTGTCGGGTATCAGCGTATCGAGCCGCATCTCGATACGCGCCGGGTCGTCGTGAAAGGGGCGGGTCGGGGGCCGTTCGCGGTTGTTGAGCGGCAGAAAGTCTAACAATGCGCGAACCTGCTCCAGCGCTTCTATGTCGTTCTCATAGGCGCCGTCGGCCACCGAGGATTTCTCGGTATGGGTGCGCGCGCCGCCGAGTTCTTCGGCTGTCACGATCTCGTTGGTGACGGTCTTCACCACGTCCGGCCCGGTCACGAACATGTAGGAGCTGTCGCGCACCATGAAGATGAAATCTGTCATGGCCGGCGAATAGACCGCCCCGCCCGCGCAAGGACCCATGATGACTGAGATTTGCGGGATGACGCCAGACGCCTCGACATTGCGCTTGAACACGTCGGCGTAGCCGGCCAGCGACGCGACCCCCTCCTGAATACGAGCGCCACCGCTGTCGTTCAGCCCGATCACCGGCGCGCCGTTGCGCACCGCCATATCCATGATCTTGCAGATTTTCTGGGCATGCGTTTCTGACAGCGAACCACCGAAGACGGTGAAATCTTGGGAGAAGACGTAGACGAGGCGGCCGTTGATGGTGCCCCAGCCGGTGACCACGCCGTCCCCCGCGACCTTGTGCTCGGCCATGCCGAAATCGGTGGCACGATGTGTCACATACATGTCGTATTCCTCGAACGATCCTTCATCGAGGAGCACGTCGAGGCGTTCGCGCGCCGTCAGTTTTCCCTTCGCATGTTGGTTGGCGATTCGCCTTTCGCCGCCACCCAGTCGCGCTTGCCGGCGACGGGCTTCCAGTTGCTCGAGAACGGCGCGCATCAGGACCGCCCTGAACCGAAGGTTCTGCCGGTGACGGTGAACAGCAAAACGACAAGCATCGCCTTGACGACATCCCCGAGAAAGAAGGGGTAGAGGCCCAAAGCAAGCACGGGCTTGAACCAGCCGATGACCGTGCCCAGCCAAAAAAGGCGGGGAATGTAGACGACTGCCGAAGCGAGCAATGCAGCCGCTGCAGCCGATGCGGGTTTTCTCCAGCCGCGCTCACCAAGGCTGCCGGCGACCAGAACGGCAAGCAAGTATCCGACGAGATAGCCGCCAGTTGGCCCGAGCATATAATCTATGCCAATCCCCTTCTCGGGCGTTTCGGCAAAAACAGGCAGGCCAACGGCTCCTTGCATCAGATAGAGCAGGACCGCGACCAGGGCGCGCCGCCGCCCCAGCGCCAGGCCGAGCCCGACCACGACGAGTGTCTGAGTAGTGAACGGTACGGGATCGAAGGGCACTACGATCTTGGACGACAGCGTCAACCCTAGAGAGGCGGCGATGACGGTAGCTCCGTTCAGCGCAAGGGGGGGATTTCGGCGCTCGATGATGGCTTGAAACAAGGGCATCAACTTCCTGTTCAGCGTAGGGGTCGAGCGGAACTAACACCATGCAAATGATTGTTTGAATGCTTGAAAAGGTGCAGAAGCGTAGTGTACAAAATTGCAAAGTTGTTTTTGCGATTTTGCGAATGCCTTCCAACAAGCTTTACATTGGCCGAAAGATACGCGAACTGCGTCAGCTTCAGAATGTTACCCAGACGCAGTTCGCCGAACGGCTCGGGATCTCGACAAGCTATCTGAACCAAATCGAAAACAACCAGCGTCCTGTCTCGGCGGCAGTGCTGCTTGCGCTTGCAGAAAAATTCCGCATCGATCTTGCCGATATTTCGCAATCGGACGGCGATCGCATGATCTCGGCATTGACCGAGGCGCTTTCGGACCCTGTGTTCGAGAGCTACCGCCCCAGCCTTCAGGAGTTGAAACTCATCACGCAGAACGCGCCAACGTTCGCGCGCGCTCTGATCTCCTCACATCAGGCGTATCGGCGTACGAGCGAGCAACTGGCCAGCCTGGATCATTCAATTGGAAGCGCTACGTCCACCGCGGATCCAACCCCCTACGAGGAGGTGCGGGACTTTTTCCATTTCGTCGACAACTACGTCCATGAACTGGATCTGGCAGCTGAGCGCCTGGCGACGAATCTCGACCTGCCCGATGGGAATACCAGCGCAGCGCTGGCCAGTCATCTTGAAGCGCGCCATGCCGTTCGCATTCTAGATACCAAGGCCGAAGAGGGCGTTCTAAGACGCTATGATCCGGCTGCAAAGGCCTTGTTCCTGAACCCTTATGCACCTGCAGCGACACGCAATTTCCAGATGGCCTTCCAGATCGCCACACTGGAAATGAAAATGGAAATAGACGCGATCGCGCGCGACGCCGAATTCCGCACCCAAGAGGCGGCGGAGATTTGCACGATCGGTCTGCAGAACTACTTCGCCGGTGCCTTGACCCTGCCCTATCAACCGTTTCTCACGGCAGGGAAAGAACTTCGCCACGACCTTGAAATGCTGGCCACGCGTTTCGGAGCCAGCATTGAGCAGGTCGCGCACCGTCTGTCGACCTTGCAGCGGCCCGCGATGAAAGGTGTGCCGGTATTTTTCGCCCGCATCGACCGTGCGGGGAATATCACCAAGCGCCACAGCGCGGCAAAGCTGCAGTTCGCGCGTTACGGTGCGGCTTGTCCGCTGTGGAACGCACACCAGGCGTTCGAAAGGCCCGGCCGCATCATCCGGCAACTTGCCGAGACACCGGATGGTGTGCGCTACCTCAGTCTCGCGACAGAGATCGCCAAGAGCGGCGGGGGCTTCAATACCATGCAGCGACGTTACGCCATCGCGCTGGGCTGCGAAATCTCGTATGCTGCCGACTTCGTCTATGCTGACGGGCTCGATCTCAATAACCGCTCGGCCTTCGATCCGATCGGAATATCCTGTCGCGTCTGCGAAAGGGTGAATTGCCCCCAACGTGCCGTTCCGCCGCTCAAGCGGCGGCTGGCCGTGGATCGGGATCGACGCGGAATATTACCGTACACGCTAATATAGGTCGGGCCGACAAACCCGTTTCCAGAGCACTCCCTTTTAGTGCCAAGTGATCCCGCGTTGTTACCGCCTTGGTGAAAATGGTAACAACACTCCGCTTGCGGGGGGCGACGGTGCGCAGTTAAGGACGGACGCACGTGGTGCTCTACTCTCGTCGCGGCAGTGAGCGTGGCTCTGTCATTGCCATCCCTCCATTTTTTGGAAGGATGCCGCCGGGCACCCGGAGGGCACCCGGTGGGCTTGCCCGCGTAAAGGGGTCACTTGCTGCTGTTGATCGCGATGCGCTTGGCGTTTGCCTGCGCCTTTTCGGTCTTCGGCAGCGTCACCGTAAGCACACCATTCTTGAAGTTCGCGGCGACCTTGTTCTCGTCGACCTCACGGCCAAGGGCAAGACGCCGTTCGAAACGCCCATAGTAGCGTTCGCTGAAGTGACGATCCTTGTCCTCGGTTTCCGACTTCTTCTCGCCACGCAGCGTCAAGACCCCGTCCTCCAACAATACCTCGACGTCGTTTTCCTCAAGACCAGGCACTTCAGCCGTCACCCGAATCTCCTTGTCGGTTTCCGAGAATTCGACGTTCGGCCAGCCGCCGCTGCGCGGCATCATTCGGCCAAACATCGCAGGAGTGTCAAAACCCCGGAAGGCCTCGTCGAACAGCCGGTTGACGTTGCGGTGCAACGACAGGAACGGGTCCATGTCGTCGCCGCTATAGATCGTCGGAGCCTGGTTGTTGCCACGGTTCCAGGGCATCAGGCCACGTACACTCATCTTATTTCTCCTTTCCTGCTCTTCGTGTTCCTTTCTCGTTTTGGTCGTTACTCCCCGTCGGAACAGGCGATTACATAGGCCAGTTTTCTGGTCAGGCCGCTACTTCGCCCTCGATCCGCTTCGATGACTTCTTGGCCGGCGCGGCATTGATCGCGATCCGGCGCGGCTTCATCTCCTCGGGAATTTCCTTCTTGAGGTCGATGATCAGCAGGCCATTTTCCAATTTCGCGCCCTCTACCATCACGTGGTCGGCGAGTTCGAAGTGGCGGACAAACGGCCTCAGTGCCAGGCCATGATGGAGGTACTGCACCTCCTCGTTCTCGGTCTTGGCTCCGTTGATCACCAGCATATTCGGCTCATGCGTGATCGTCAGCTCGTTCTCGCCAAATCCTGCCACCGCGATGACGATGCGATAGGCCTCCTCGCTGAGCTTGGTGATGTCATATGGCGGCCAATTGTCACCGTTCTGCGGAACATTGGCCTTTTCGAGCAGGTCGAAAATACGGTCGAAGCCGATGCTCGACCTGTAGAAGGGAGAAAAGTCCATGTTCGTTCTCATAGCTACATCCTCCTCGGAGCAACATAGATACGAGAGAGCGCCAAGAAGCAGCCTGGCGCTCCCTGACCCGTCGGTCCGGTTCATGGCGACCGACAGAAAGGAGTTGGGAACGGCCTTCCCCAACGTCAAGAGGGCCTGAAGATCTTTCGGCTATCGCATCTATTGACCGAGCATCGCGGGCAAAAACCGCCCGGGGCGTGGCCGCGTTGATCGACCTGATCTAGCCCGAGAACGAAGTGACGGCTGCTGTTTGATCGGTCCGCCGGTTCCTGTCTACACAGACCGCTATTATGCATCCAGTGGCTGGCCTTCCCGGCTTGGCAGATGCTCAGATCCTCTGGCAACGGATATGGAGATAGCGTCCAGCCGTCGCAACGCATCCATGACCGCGTCGAAAGTCACCGGAGCCGCGGCACCGGGAGGCTTGCGCAACGCCGGCACGGATTCGACCGCACAGGCATCCGAGGCCCATGAGGCGAGGATCGCACGTTTTTCCTGTATGTTGAGCTTTTTGTCTTCCACGACATGGTCGGGGTGGCTGAAGTGCCGCGCCGGGTAAAGCAGTCGGTCGAGCCAAAAATCCGAGGTTTCATGCGCGGTCGAGGGGATGATCGTCGAGACGCCGCGTTCCATCGATGGTCCTCCGCTTCCAAAGTTCTCCTTTGCATTCTGCGTCATTGTAGGATCTTCAAGAGATCCCACTCATAAGAATTTTGGTTTGCTCCGGCGTGATTTCAAGATGCTCGATATCATGCTCCGACGCGAATAGTCGTATGATTTCATGTCGGTAGCACTCTCGTGTGCGGAGTGCTAAAATTTTTCGAGTGACCTCTTGAAACTCGAAAAACCGAAACCAGATCGTTTTGCGCGCGATGCCGTAAAGGATCGCGCGACCCCGCCCGAAGCTTCGGCGGCGGCGCGGAGCGACCTCTTGAAAAATCTGCTATCCATGAGGAGAACGACATGACGTTCCGTCCCTTGCACGACCGAATCCTGGTCCGCCGCATCGAGGCCGAAGAGAAGACTGCCGGCGGCATCATCATCCCCGACACCGCCAAGGAAAAACCGCAGGAAGGCGAGGTCATCGCTGTTGGGCCCGGGGCTCGCGACGACACCGGCAAGCTGGTCGAACTCGACGTCAGGGTTGGTGATCGCATCCTGTTCGGCAAATGGTCGGGTACCGAGATCAAGCTCAATGGCGAGGACCTGCTCATCCTGAAGGAAAGCGACGCGATGGGCGTGATCGAGGTTACCGCCGAAGCCAACAAGGCTGCCTGAGCGGGTGGACAAGAACGCTGCTTGGAAAGGAGTAGTCCAATGGCTGCCAAGGAAGTCAAGTTTCATACAGAGGCCCGCGAGAAGATGCTGCGTGGCGTCGATATCCTGGCCAACGCGGTAAAGGTCACACTTGGACCAAAGGGACGAAACGTCGTCCTGGACAAGTCGTTCGGCGCGCCCCGCATCACCAAGGATGGCGTCACTGTCGCCAAAGAGATCGAACTTGAAGACAAGTTCGAGAACATGGGCGCGCAGATGGTCCGCGAGGTCGCCTCGAAGACGAGCGATATCGCCGGCGATGGTACCACCACAGCGACCGTGCTCGCCCAGGCAATCGTCCGGGAAGGCGCCAAAGCTGTCGCCTCCGGCATGAACCCGATGGACCTGAAGCGCGGTCTCGACAAGGCGGTCGACGCGATCGTCGAAGAACTGACGGCGAATGCCCGCAAGGTGACCAACAATGACGAGATCGCTCAGGTCGGCACCATCTCGGCCAACGGCGACACTGAGATCGGCCGCTTCTTGGCCGAAGCGATGCAGAAGGTCGGCAACGAGGGCGTCATTACAGTGGAAGAAGCCAAGACCGCCGAGACCGAGCTCGAAGTGGTCGAAGGCATGCAGTTCGACCGCGGCTATCTCTCGCCTTACTTCATCACCAATCCGGACAAGATGCGCGTGGAGCTTGAAGAACCTTATGTGCTGATACACGAGAAAAAGCTCTCCAACCTGCAGGCGCTCCTGCCGGTGCTCGAGGCCGTCGTCCAGTCAGGCAAGCCGCTGCTGATCATCGCCGAGGATGTCGAGGGTGAGGCTCTGGCCACGCTCGTCGTCAACAAACTGCGTGGCGGCCTCAAGGTCGCTGCAGTCAAGGCGCCGGGTTTTGGCGACCGCCGCAAGGCGATGCTCGAAGACATCGCCATTCTCACCGGTGGCACCGCGATTTCGGAGGATCTCGGCATCAAGCTCGAGAACGTGACCCTGAACATGCTCGGCCGGGCCAAGAAGGTGGTGGTGGAGAAGGAAAACACGACGATTGTCGACGGGGCCGGCTCGAAGACCGAGATCGCGGGCCGCGTCAACCAGATCAAGGCGCAGATAGGAGACCACCTCCGATTATGATCGTGAAAAGCTGCAGGAGCGGCTGGCTAAGCTCGCCGGGGGCGTCGCTGTGATCCGCGTCGGCGGCTCAACCGAGGTCGAGGTCAAGGAGCGCAAGGATCGTGTCGATGATGCGATGCACGCGACGCGGGCGGCCGTGGAGGAAGGCATCTTGCCGGGCGGCGGTGTCGCGCTGCTGCGGGCGGTCAAGGCGCTTAATGGCGTTGCGACGGAAAATGCCGATCAGAAGCACGGCGTCGAGATCGTGCGCAAGGCGATCGAGGCTCCTGTCCGCCAGATCGCCGAGAACGCCGGCGCCGAAGGCTCGATCATCGTCGGCAAACTGCGCGAAGCAGCCGACTTTGGCTACGGCTGGAACGCACAGACAAACGAGTTCGGGGACCTTTACAAACAGGGTGTCATCGATCCGGTCAAGGTGGTGCGGATCGCGCTCCAGGACGCGGCGTCCGTCGCCGGCCTCCTGATGACCACGGAAGCGATGGTCGCCGAGAAGCCGAAGAAGGAAACGCCGGCCGCTCCGCCGATGCCTGGCGGCGTAGACTTCTGACAATGAGCCAGTGCTTCGGCGTGTCATCGCGGGCACGGCACTTCACCACAGGGTGCTGTAATGAACATAATGGACATTGAAAGGTTTCCGCCGCCGCAGCGTTCGCCAAGCGATCTGAACTACGACGCGGACCTGAAAGCGGTGCTGGGTCCGGTTCTTTCAGAACTGCTCGACAGAGCGGAAGCCGCCGGATGGGACCGCCGAAAGGCTGCCTGTTCCGTGATGTTTTTGGCTGCGCGCAAGGTCACCCATGGCACCGCAGACCGAAGTTGAAAGGTCAAAAAACTGCGCTCCGGGCGGCAGGGACTGGCCGCCCGAGGTCGTCCACCTCGAATACTTCTCCGGTGATCCTGCCGCACTCGCAGGACCGAGTGGCAGTTCGAAGTGCGGCTTGCGCGCTCCGGCGGCAGCTATATCGTCCAGAAGACAAGAGCCTCATGGAGGTGCTGCAGGACAACGGGATCGATGTCGATTTTTCCTGTGAGCAGGGCGTCTGGGACACCTGTGTCACGGATGTGCTAGTAGGCGGGCCCGACTACCGCGATCTGTTCTTGACACCCGCCAGCAAGGCCGCGAACAACAACATGTGCCTGTGCGTTTCCCGCGCGAAATCACCGGTTCTTGTCCTGGACGTATAAGTGCGCCCTCAGAGCGTGGGCAATGAAAAATCGCGAGGCGTTATGGCACCGCAGGGCGATCGTTGCGCTGGCTCGCCGCATTGTGATCGTCAAGCATCAGATGTGGCTTACGGAAGAGCCGTTCCGGTACTGCGCACGCCAGCAGAATTGCGCGGCGATTGCACAAGCGCATCTCCGCCGGTTTACGTTCAGCTGGCCGAGAGAGGTCAGTCCGTCGCGATCCCTGCCCGCCGATTTGCGGACGGATCGGCAGAGTGATTGTCAATCGCGCGCGTTAGTGGCGCAAAAGAAATATTTCTGTTATAAATATACCTAGAGAGATTGCTCCATGGAGCATGTATATCAGGGACAAGATTACCAAATCGACATTGGAAAGCAGCTTGTTCGATTTAAAGCGCTTGAAGAAATTTTGGATTAATGTCGGGGTTACCAGCTAACTCGATTCTCGTAGCGGTCAAAACTAAAAACATCATTGCGGGGTTCGGAAATGCCGTGCATTACGTTTGCTGCCGTCGTGCCAAAGCACGCCTGTGGTGACCAATGGCATTATTGACCAAGTCACTAGTGGCTATAATCTCCTCTGAGTGAAAATTCTTTTCACGCGAGAAAAATATCCGGGAGAAGATTGTATGGATAAAAGGGTAGCAGTCATCGGCGCCGGACCGTCGGGCCTGGCACAGCTTAGAGCGTTTCAGTCGGCTGCCGCCAAGGGCGCTGACATTCCCGAAATCGTCTGCTTCGAGAAGCAGTCGGATTGGGGTGGGCTGTGGAACTACACCTGGCGCACCGGCACCGACGAGTACGGCGATCCGGTACATGGCTCGATGTACCGTTATCTATGGTCGAACGGCCCCAAGGAATGCCTGGAGTTCGCCGACTATACCTTCGAGGAACATTTCGGCCGGCCGATCGCCTCCTATCCGCCGCGCGCAGTGCTGTGGGACTACATCAAGGGTCGCGTCGAGAAGGCCGACGTGCGCAATTGGGTGCGCTTCAACACCGCCGTACGCATGGTCACCTATTCGGAGGCGAGCGGCAAGTTCACCGTCACCGTGCACGACCGCACCAAGGACGTAGTCTATGCCGAAGAGTTCGACCATGTCGTCGTCGCCTCAGGGCATTTCTCCACGCCGAACGTGCCGCATTTCGAGGGCATCGAGAAATTCGGCGGCCGCGTCTTGCATTCGCATGACTTCCGCGACGCGCTGGAGTTCAGGGGCAAGGACGTGCTTTTGATTGGCCGCAGCTATTCGGCCGAGGACATCGGCTCGCAGTGCTACAAATACGGTGCCCGATTCATCGCCAACAGCTACCGCTCCAAGCCGATGGGCTTCAAATGGCCGAAGAACTGGGAGGAAAAGCCGCTGTTGATGCGGGTCAAGGGCAAGACCTGCCACTTCAAGGACGGCAGTTCGCGCGAGTTCGACGCCATCATCATGTGCACCGGCTACCTGCATTATTTCCCGTTCCTGACCGAGGATCTGAGGCTGAAGACCGACAACCGGCTGTGGCCGCTTGGGCTCTACAAGGGCGTGGTGTGGGAACAGAACCCGAAGCTGTTCTATCTCGGCATGCAGGACCAGTTTTACACCTTCAACATGTTCGACGCGCAGGCGTGGTTTGCCCGCGACGTCATGCTGGGGCGCATCCCGCTGCCGGGCAAGGCCGAGATGACGGCCGACAGCCAGAAGTGGCGAGCGCGTGAGGAAAAGCTCCAGGACGCCGAGCAGATGATCTGGTTCCAGGGCGACTACATCCAAGGTCTGATCGACCTGACCGACTATCCCGACTTCAACATCCCGGCCGTCAACAAGACGTTCATGGAGTGGGAGCACCACAAGATGGAAGACATCATGGGCTTCCGCAATCATGGCTACCGCTCGCTGCTCACCGGGACCATGGCCCCCAAACACCACACATTGTGGCTTGAAGCCCTGGATGATTCGCTGGAGGCATATCTGCAGCTTCCCAGGCCGGCCGACGAACAGGCAAGTTCTGCGGCCGCCGAGGGGGTCAAGCCACAATCACCGGGTATGCGGTCTGCCGAGGCCAGCCTGGTCCACGCCAACCAGAAGGAGGCTTGTTGACGCTACCTTTCGTGCCTCCCCGAAATCATTTGAGATTTCGGGGAGACATATTCGCGCGAGGAGTTGATCCGTTCAAAGAAACTGTCAAAATCCACCTTGGAGGTCGAGCTTCTAGTGGCCATGTTCGCCTTTCAGATGTCGGGATCCCCGCTAAGCCGAGGAACCATGGATGATTGATGAAGAAGAGACCGTCGTCGCGCTGACCAATCTGGCAAGGGATATCGGCGAACCCAATTTTCACCTTCGCCTTCTCGAACTCGTCGGCGCCGTGCTGCCGCACGATATGGGCTGGATAGTTCGTTACCGTGCCGGATCAGAGCCGGACGTTCTCTACACCAAGGCAATAAAAGCCACTTTGGTCGACTATTATCTCCAGATGAAGCCCAACTCGGGCGACCCCTATCTCTGTTCCTGGCGCAGCAACTCACACGCCCGGGTTGAAACGATGGACGCCGCCTTGCCGTTGGCGATCGATCGCAATTTTTACGCGCAGGAATTCAGGCGCAAAGCCGAGTTTACGGACGAACTGGCGGTCTTCCTGCCGGTGCCCGGCGCATCCTGCATTTCACTTTTTCTCGAAAGGCGCGATCGCCGCTTCACCGGCGACGATCTCGACCAGGTCCAGCGGCTGTTCCCGGCCATGCTCGACTTCCATCAAACCCATATGCGGTTGCTCTTCGCCAACCTCTCGCATGAAATGTCGGATCGGCGCGCGATTGAAGATGGCGCCATCAGCGTGCTCGATCGCTCGGGACGGCTGGTTTTTTCGACGCCCGGCTGGAGGGAGCTTGAGGCGCGTGATCACCGGATGGTGGCATTGCTGGAGGCGACCTCTGCTCACGATGCCGCCGAAATCGTGGCCAACATCGCATCGCCGTTGCGCCTGCTTCCACTGGACGAGATGAATCCGATAGCCCCAGGCGGCGTGCTGGTCTACGCCGCCGACGAAGCCGGCTTCACCGAGGCGATGAACGGCGAGGCTGCATCGGCGGTGATCGATCAACTCACCCCTCGCGAGCGCGATATCATGCTCTTCACTCTGGAGGGGCTGAGCACGGGCGCCATCGCCCAACGCCTTGGCATAGCCAAGGGCTCGATCAAGAACTGCCGTTTGCGCATGTACCGCAAATTCGGTGTGACCTCCGAACGGGCAATGATCTCCGCGGTCATGCCCTTCACCAGCCAGTTGAAGGCGCGACTTGAAGCCGTCGAACGCAATTCACGCTAAGGCATATCGAAGGTCGCGACACCGCTAATTTATTCTTACCGTATCGGCGCGGGAATCCGCGCTGCCGAAGAAGGCGTCGATTTCCGTCGAACGCTGCTGATCCCGATCCTGACGATCAGAGCCCTCCGCACGAGGAGGGTAGTGCCATCAGGCACTATTGCCGCACTTCTCAGGACTGCCGAAAATTCCCTAGCGCAAGACCGGCCGGCCTGGATCCGGCCGATAGCCGATAGTACCGGCGCCTGATTCAGGAAGGAGGATAGATATCCGCCGGACCCGGCTCGTAAAGCGCCTTCCAAGCCGCTTCGCAACGGGCGACTGCGCATTGCTTACACGACAGCAGCCAAGCTCCATTCACGACAACAAAGGGGAACGTAATGCAAGCAACTCAGATGGATTTTACGGCGGATGCCGTGACGGAAAGTCTGGACGATAAAATCGACTTACTGGAATTTCTTCCCACGGGCGAACCGCTTACGCGCAAAGATGTGATCGTTCTGTGTCTTGGCGGCATCCTGGCGCCGGCACTCCTGCTGATTTGGGGGTGGGCATGAAAAGCGGCAATGTAGAGGGCGCACTCGATCAGTCCGTGGGAAGTTGGCCCGTACCACTGGCTCAGCGTACCTGGGGAGGTTGGCAGGCCGGAGCGGTATCGATCACAGCAGGTGTGGCAACCTGGTCTTTCGTGGTTGGAGGTTTCACCGCAAATTACGTGGATGCTCGTGAAGGCACCGCAGCAATGTTGGCGGGAGGTCTGATCTCACAATTCCTTATCAGTCTGGCTCAAATTCCGGCTATCACCAAATATGGTCTCGAGACTGTAAGCACGACCAAGCCGCAACTGGGTGCGCGCGGTTCAGCTTTCGCCTTGTTCATTCAGTATCTGACCCTGATTGGCTGGAATTGCGTTCTCATCATCTTTCTTGGACGTGCATTCTCCTCGACGTTGCTTCAACTGGGGCTGATAACGGGAGACATGCAAGGCAGCGTGGCGATCGTCGCTTCCGTGCTTGCCACCTTCGGTATCTGGGCGCTTTTGCTGCTTGGAGCAGAGGGGTTGAAATATACCGGCGTCATCGTGGCCATTGGAATATTCGTCATCGGCTCGTGGATGTATGTCCTGCTGCTTCAAACCTATGGCCTGTCGGCGATCGTAGAGGCGAAGCCGCTTGCGCCACTTCCGGACGGGCGATTGATGAACTATTCGATCGCCCTGGAAGTGCTGCTGGTTTCGACGCTTGGCTGGTGGGCTTATATGGGTAGCATGTTCAGGCTGGTGAACCGGGCTGGCAAGGCGATCTATCCGTCCATGGGGTCGCTCGGGCTGGGCTGGGCCGCAATCGGCCTGATCGGTCTCTACTCCGGTCTCGTCGTGGGCCAGCCTGATCCGGCGATCTGGATCGTGGAAGTTGCCGGCCCGGTGGCCGGTATCGTGGTTCTGCTTTTCGTCATCCTGTCGAATCTCGGATCTGCGCTTGTCGGCTCTCACGCCGCGGCACTCGGTATTGGCCAAATACCGCTCGTCGCCAAGAGCCTGTCATGGCCGGTCAAGACTTTCCTGGTCCTGACGCCGATGTTCATCGTTGAAATCTTTTTCTCGGCCGCTTTCTACGACAACATCGGTACATTCATGGCTTTTGTCGGCATTTTCATCGCGCCGCTGGTCGGCGTCCAAATCGTAGACTGGTTCGCGTTCAGGCGCATCGACACGCTCCATGTTCCTTCCCTGTTCCGGCACGACAAACGGTCATGCTATTGGTACAAGGGCGGCATCAATCCCCCCGGTTTCGTGGCCTTGGTTCTGGGAGCGCTGACCTACATCGCGCTGCTTGATCCTGTCTCGTTCGTCCCGAACATGGAACTGGTCCAGTACACGACGGCTTCGCTGCCATCGGTGCTGGTCGGAGCCCTGGTCTACTATCTGGGCATGAGACTATTCGGCGATATCAGCCCGGAGGCGAAGCGGGCGCGCTAGCGCCGTGCGTCCGAACGGACGCACAAAGGACGCTCACAGCTAACTCTTCGATCGTGCATCGGATCGAGCCGAAAATCGAATTCCACTTTTCGGTCCGATGCTCTTGCTGCGGCGCGCTGGCGCCGAGGTCATCCGACATCCAGCCGCGTCCGGGTCGATATCCGGGCGCGACATCTTCAGTCCGGACCTCATCATCCTTCTACAGATCGTTCGTTGGTGCCAACGGGCACCATTGCGACAGGTCCGGTAATGCAACCACACTTCCGACAGCGCCGAGGTGCGCCGCCCGCTGAGTGGCGACGAACTTGAACAGGAGGAGAACCCAATGTTGAAAAAAAACGACCAGGAATTCTTTGGATTGGAACGCTTCAACCCCGATGATGCGAGCCGCTCCTACACGCTTCCCGCCAATCTTTACTACGACCCGGAGGTCTTTGAGGTCGAGAAAGAGGCAATTTTCTACAAAACCTGGAATTTTGTCTGTGCCGCCAATCAACTAGAGGCGCCGGGCTCATACACCACGACGCGAATTGGCGACCAGAACATCGCCATCGTTCGCGGTCGCGACGGGGAAATTCGCGCGTTCCACAATGTCTGTTCGCACCGCGCCCACCAGTTGCTGAGCGGCGAGGGCAAGACGCGCATGATCGTCTGCCCCTATCATGCCTGGACCTATGAACTTGACGGCAAATTGCGGACGAATTCGATCGTGGAGACCGTGGACGGCTTTGCCACCGAAGAGTTCTGTCTAAAGCCGGTCAAGGTGGAAATTTTCCTTGGCTTCGTGTGGGTCAACATCGATCTCGACGCGGTTCCGCTTGCGGTGCAGTCCGGCGGCTTCGGGGATGACGTGCGCCGCTATGTCGACACCCCCGAAACCTTGAAGTTCGCCGGCCGACTCACTTTTGAAATCAAGGCAAACTGGAAGAACGTCGTCGAGAATTTCCAGGAGTGCTACCACTGCCCGCCGGCCCATCCGGCTCTGGTCGAACTGTTCGACCACGGCATCTACCGCACGAAGAACTACGGCATCTGTTCCAGTCACATCGCGCCGGCGCGCGAAGACAACTCCGCCTACAAGTTCGACGCCACCAAAAAGGGCAATCAGCTGATGTATGCCGCCTGGTTCCTGTGGCCGAACCTGACCTTCAACGTTTTCCCCGGCCGCCGCAACTTGTCATTCATGCACATCATGCCAACCGGCCCGGAGACGACCTTCGAGCATTGGGACTTCTTCCTTGAAGACGAGACCCCCAACGAGGAGGAGCTCGCGGCGATGGACTACATAAAGAACGTCCTTCAGCCGGAGGATATCGGTCTGGTCGAAAGTGTCCAGCGCGGTCTTCATTCGAAGGCCTACAGCCAGGGCCGGCTTGTCATCGACAAGGATCGCACCTCCAACAGCGAGCACGGCATCCATCATTTCCAGTCGATTTACTACAAGGCGATGACCGCAAACCGTTGATGAAACGATTGCTCGACGCTACCGGCGACGCTCGTCGCCGGTATTTAACCCCATTGACAAATCAGGACGCTCAGATGGCCCATAGAGTATCGATACGTCAGTTCGACTGCACGATCGA
Organism: Borborobacter xinjiangensis; assembly: GCF_047739745.1. Classification (NCBI taxonomy): domain Bacteria; kingdom Pseudomonadati; phylum Pseudomonadota; class Alphaproteobacteria; order Hyphomicrobiales; family Phyllobacteriaceae; genus Borborobacter; species Borborobacter xinjiangensis. The sequence continues at coordinate 21,746 of NZ_JBLLVA010000034.1, forward strand.
TGTGAAGGATGGCCAATCCATTCTCGATGCCGCGCTGAAGGCGGGGCTGGACTATCCTTATGCGTGCCGTTCCGGCACCTGTTCTGCCTGCAAGACCGAACTTCTTTCGGGTGATGTCAAGCACCGGGCTTACGACGCGCTTGCGCTAAGCGAAACCGACCGGGCGGCCGGCATTATCCTGGCCTGCCGCGCCTGTCCCGTTTCCGATTGCGAGGTGGCGTTTCTCGAGGACGATGCTCTCGAATACACGCCACGAAAGGTGGAATGCACAATCTCGCATATCGAACACGCAACTCACGACGTGGCAGTCGTGCGGGCTATTGCACGCGATGGCACGGCAATACAGTTCGCGGCCGGACAGTTTGGTATGCTGAGCCTGCCTGGCCTGCCGCCGCGCGAATATTCCTTCGCCAACCGTCCCGGTTCGCTTGAGTTGGAGTTCCACGTCCGCTCGCGCCCGGGTGGACATGTCAGTGCGCACATCTTCGAACGCAGCCGAACCGGCGATCACTTCCTTCTCAGCGGGCCCTTCGGCAACGCCTATCTGCGAAAGGAGCACTCGGGGCCCATCATGCTTGTCGTAGGCGGCACCGGGCTGGCGCCCGCGATGTCTATCCTGCGGGAGTGCCTGGCGACACTGCCCGGACGCGAGATAAACCTTTTCTTTTCCGTAAGACAGGAGCGCGATTTATATTTCGGAGAGTTGCTGGAGCGCCTGTCGGAAGAACACTCGAACTTCAACTTCTTCCCGGTAGTATTCGATCCGGTCAATGGACATGCGCAATATCAAGGAAATGTCATCGAGTTTATGGAAAAGATCTCCCTGAATTTTTGTTCAGCCAAAGTGTATACTTGCGGTCCGCCGGGATTGGTGAGCGCCTGTCAGAGGTTTGTCACGCGGATGGGCACTCTGCCCGAGAACTGCCATGCGGATTCCTTCGTAAGCCAAGAAGAAAAAATCGCGAGCTAGGTCATGGCGAGCAGAGGCGAGTCTCTGTGCCCCGTCAAAAACTGGGGCTGGCTTTCCGACGGTAAACCGGCAGGTATTATCACGACGCCGAACGCCCTGCGGGCGGTGTGCATGTTTTCCAAAGAGTTTCGAATTGGAGCCGTAAGGGACCGATCAGCGACGACGGGCAGAACTGCGAGAACCTTGGCAGGATAAGCACAAGGAAATCGGTTATCAGCTGTCCGCAGGAAGTTGCAGGCAACCCCTTTCGGGAGATTGTTGCGTCCGAAAGCGGCACCCTGGCCGCAAAAGATGAGCGCTTGTTCGGTGCGTTCATGCGTTAGTCCTTAGCTCCACATCCGTGCTCCACGGCGGCCGAATTTGACCTCCGTAATCCTGTGACGGCGCGAACACTATCTCGCGCCGGCACAATTGGGCGAAAGACGGGTTAGGAAGTTGCCAGCCAGTGCGAGATCGCCACGACCGCGCAGCCGGCCGCCAACGCCACGAAAGGAAGGATCCCGGCCTTTGTCGAGGCGCCCTCTTCATGGCCCAGATACATGTCTTCCTTCATCGCTTCCGGGAAATGTCCTTTATCCTGGATGTAGTGGCGGAAAACGAAGACAGGCAGGATCAAGGCGGCGAAAAATAGGCCTGTGAGGAGCGTTCCCTCGCCCCAAATGTCAGCGCCCATGCCGAGGAACACGAGGTTCACATAGGCGAGGAATGTTCCGGCAGCCAGCAGCCAGTTCGGTGCGCGGAACGGGCGAGCCCAGTTCTTGCGGTCGATCCGATGGATCCAGCCCGAATTGAGGTTCATGAAGATGAAGATGATGTAACCGACGTTCGAGGCCGCGAGAATGAACACAACGTCGGAGAGCAGTAGCAAAATCAGGTTGAAGCCGAGGTCCGTCCACATGGCACGTGTCGGGGCGCCATGCTCGTTGACATGGTCAAGGTAGCGCGGAAGCCAGCCGTCGACAGCTCCCTGATAGAGCGTGCGCGAAGAACCGGCCATTGCAGTCATGATCGACAAAAGGAGCGTGCAAACCAGCATGACCACGATCACGTTGGTCATTATGCCGCCGGCATGGACCATAGCCGCCATCGCCTTGGCAACCCCCATGCCACTATAGATGTCTGGTGCCAGCATTCCGGAGAGACCAAGAACACCCTGGAAGGCAAGAGGAATGAGCGTGAAAATGGCAAGGCAGAACAGGCCGGAATAGAGCAACGCCTTGAACGTGTCGGCAGCCGGGTTCTTGAATTCGCGCGTATAGCAAACAGCCGTTTCGAAGCCATAAGTCGACCACGCCGCCATCAGCATGCTGCCTGCGATGACCACCACGCCTTGCCAGTTCCAAGCACCATTGACGGCGTTTCCGGCAGCATCGTGCGTGAGCGGAACGAACGGAGTGAAGTTTGAAGATACGACATCGCCGGTGATCAGCGGCACGATGCCGATAAGGATCAACGGTAGCAGCGACGAAACGGCAAAGATCTTCTGTAGGCGTGCCGTCGACAGAATCCCGCGGTGCTGAATGGCAAAGACTATCAGCATCAGGACGAGTCCGAGCAGGAACGTCGCGTTGACGCGCAAGGTGAGACCGGTGCGCAGCCACCCCAGATCGACCAAGGTCAGCTGCCAACTATTCACGACCGAGTCGGCCGGGAAAAGGACGCTGAGGATGTAACCCGCACCGAGGCTGACACCGATGGCCAGAACCGGCGACCAGGCGAACCAGTTGCACCACACCGAAATGGGAGCAAGCAATTTGCTATAGCGCACCCAGGCGATCGCACCATAGACGGACGCGCCACCCGACTTGTGCGGAAACAGGCTGGCGATTTCGCCATAGGTAAAGGCTTGGATGAAGCCCATGAGAATTGAGGCGGTCCAAACTGCAACCGACGCGTTCCCGGCCGTTGCGGCGATCGGCCCGATGGTGAACAAAACCAGAGCCGGCACGCCGCTCGTAACCCAGAAAGCATCAACCCATGTCAGCGATCGGATCAGGCGGTGATCCTCCTTCGCCGGCGCGTGTATGGCGATATCTGTCATATGCATTCCTCCTCCCGAGGCCCGCGCGGCTTGAGCTTTCTCCCGCTGGCGAGATCGGCTTAGTCCTTCGTCAGAACGTGTGCTGAAACGGCCTCCCGGACCGCGGCTGCTTTTTATCGTATCATTGTACGATATACAATGAGCTTTTTGGCAAAAACGTTTTACGTGGCAAGCGGAGAGCGGCACGCTAAGGCACTTGCAATTACTGTTATCCATCTGTGAAGTGTCGTATCGATGGCTATCAGGTGACGTGAAGCGATCCACCGCCGTCCAGAATTCATCGTATGATGGAACTATATTATCCGAGCTGCGGAGGAGGCGACCGGCAATCTCACCTGGTGCCGGCCACATTCCCGGGCATCGCCCGCCACCTTGGTTTGGTCGCGCCAATGAATTGCTTGCTACGGCGCACTTTCCCTGGGCGGAGCAGGCAATCGGAACCCTTCAGCGCCTACTGCTTCAAGCGGGCTTCCGGATCCAGGTCGCCGAAGAGCCGCATTCCGATATAGTAGGCAAGACCTCCGACCACGACAGACGGCAGGGAAGCCGTGGTGTATTGGACAATGTCCGAGTTTGGCACAAAGGTCACCGGATCAAGCAGCAGGACGTAGGTCAGCGCGCCAAGCGCCAGGGACAGCATTCCAACGATGTTGAAGCCGCCGAGGTACCAGTAGCAGGAGCGTCGGTCGTGTCTGAACAGCGAGGGAACGTGCAGCCGGTGGATGCGCTTGAACGCGAACCAGTCGACAATCTGGACGCCGACGATCGGTGCAATGAAGATGCCGATGAAGGCCATGAACGTACCGATATTGTCGTAAAACGCCGTGGAGAAGAACATTTCGACGATGAACATCGGAATGAGTACTGCGAACGTCTTGGAGGCCCAGGACAAATTCCTGGCGACTGCCGGAAGCTGCCCGAAGCCGAGAGTTGCAGCGTGGGCGCCGACAAGCGCGGAGCCCAAATTCGAAAGGATGACGAACGTCAAAACGCCGACGCCCGCGACGGGGCCTGCTATCTCGACGATCCACACCGTCGGATCCGGCTGGCCGACGACAAGCCCCGCGTAAAGTCCGATCAGCCCGACAGCGGCCCAGCCGAGGCCGAGCGAACCCATCGACGGATAGATCGCCTTGCTGGCCGTGCCGACCATTCGAAACATGCTGCCCATATAGGCCCACCAGCCGAGCGTTGAGACAAGCAGCACCTCGAGCGCCACCGAGTAGTTCATCAGCCTGCCTTGCGGAAGCGGCGCCACCGGCTTGGCGCTTGCGATCGCCGAAACGCCATATGTCTGAACAAGCAGCACATACATCCAGGTTCCGATAACAAAGATGCCGATGGCGACGACAACGCCAGTGTATTTGAGCCCTTCGGCACCCATCAGCAGCAAGACCCATATGCCGAACGTGGTGAGAACGGCTGCCGCTGTCGCGACCCCCTCCTGAATCTCAGCTGTGATCAGGCCCAGTTGCACAAGCGATGCACCGATGGCGCGGCCGAGAAAGATGATGAGCACACAATTCCAGCCGATCAGCGTCAGATACTGCACAAAAAGCGCAAAGGCGGAGCCGCGCGTGCCCAGCTGCGGCTTGGTCGTGGTCACCGTTTCGAGGCCGTATTTTGTAACGGGCGGAATCTGCGCCAGACTGATGAGGAACTGCGAGATCAATCCGCCGGCGAGCATTGCGGCGGTGCCCATCCGCGCATCAACATAGTTGGCGGTAAATCCCCCGACGACGAAGGACCAGGTGGCGACGCCTGCGGTGATCGATACCGCGCCGGCAAGCAGTCCGCCCCAGTTACGCTGCGACAGTGGAACAGGCAGACTACCGATCGCTTGATCCAGGTTGACGTTTGTGCCTGAGCCGCTCATGCCCACCCCCAAAGCAAGAGCAGGGCCGGCGCGACAATTCCGGTCAGCGCAAGCATCTTGAAGTCAAAATCTGTCAAATCCGTCCCTGCTGGCTCGAAAGCCAGAAAATCTATCTTGCGATCGAGATCGCTGTTCTCTGCAGCGATCGTTTCACCCTGTGTCACTCCCATTTTCCTCTCCTTTGCCCATGCGTTTCTTATGATTGATTACGGAGCAAGCCTTGCTTCAGAGAAATTACGCAGTTCGCTAGCCAAGGCTCCGGGATTGAAAGGTCTCTCTCCTCCTTGATTTCGCTCGCCTACGTCAGGCAAAGATTATAGTACTATTGTACAACATCAACAAGGCATTTTTGTCGGAACGCATGCGCATGCGCGACCTTTCGGCGGGGACTCCGCCGGAAGTGATTTTCATCAGGGCGGCGAGCGCAGGATCGCGCAGGCCGGATAAAAGAGCGATCTAGATGATTAATCAATTGTTATTAAACATTTTTATTCTTCGGCTAAGGAGCGGGGGCCCAGTCAATTCGCAGAACCTGGAACCACACCCGCGCTGGTTGTCTTCGCCGGATTGGGCTGAAGTTCGTAAAAATGGACTTGCTATTATCGTATAATGATACTATTTAAGCGCGGCATTGTCGATCAAATGTGACTTCACCCATAGACACCGAAAGAAAACGGGGAGGAAATATGAATTTATCGATGCAAAGGAGAGATATAGAAGCGGTTAGCAGGAAGCTGGTCGAGAATTTCTCGATAGAAGCGCTCCCGAAAGACGTGCAGAAGATTGACGATCTTCGGAACTATCTTTTGCATGGCACACGCGTTTACGTTGCTTACACTTCCGGCTCGACAAGCGAGATTGTCGACGCGGCAGAGAAGCTTCACCGTCAAGGCATGATTCCAGTGCCGCATATACCTGCGCGGCGGTTTGAAAGTCATCACGAACTGCGAGATTTCCTGGGCGCGCTGACCTCACGCGCCGCCGTCAAGGACGTGCTGCTGATCGGCGGCGACACTGCGCGCCCCTCAGGGCCGTATGCGGCATCGCTGGATGTACTGCGGACCGGAATGCTCGAGGACCATGGCATCGAGGCCGTCGGTCTGGCAGGTCACCCTGAGGGTCATCCTGTTGTGAGCCGCGATGAGCTTCACAATGCACTGATCGACAAATGCGAATATGCCTCCAAGGCCGGAATCGAAGTGTCGATCACCACACAGTTTCTGTTCGATACCGAGCGGCTTTTTGCCTGGCATGCGGACTTCGTGGAGGCGACAATGCCTGGTATCCCAGTCGATGTTGGCCTGCCTGGCCTTGCCAAGATGACCACACTGCTGCGCTTTGCCAAGGATTGCGGCGTCGGCGCTTCGCTTGGAATGCTGACCAGGAATGCTGGACGCGCCTTCAAACTCGCTACGGCGTTCTCTCCGGAAGACACACTCTTCGAACTCGCCAAGGGCGTACATCGAGCCGGCAATCCCATGTTCCGGTCGGTCCACTTCTATCCGTTCGGGAGCTTCGAACGCACCGCCGAATGGCTGAAATCGCTGCAGTCGAAACGCGCTTCCGCCGAAGAGCGAAGCATTGCGGCAGCCATTTAGGGCTTTGCCGCTGCAATTCATCATTCCATCTGTCGCCAAAAGGAGGAACTTTCATGACAGGCAATCTTACTCGTCTCGTCGTCTCGGCCCATGAGGAGCCAGGCTGGGACTACGGCACCATTCGCGGACCTTATTCGCAATTTCACATTGCCAACGGCGCCAAATATTGCGTCTACAACAACCGGCTGATGCCGGTGTCGCAGAAGATCGACCGCCTCGACGGCTACTGGGCGCTGCGCACCAAGGCCGGTCTCTTCGACACCGGAGAGCGTCCGATTCAGATCAGCGGGTCCGACGCCGCCAAGTTCTGCAACCGCGTCTTCACCCGCGACTGCGCCAAGCTAAAGCCCGGCCGTGCCGGCTACGGTCTGCTCTGCTATCCCAATGGCACCATCCTGTGCGACGGCGTGCTGATGCGGCTGGAGGAAGACACCTACTGGTATGTCCAGGCTGACGGTGGAGTCTTCTCCTGGTTCATAGCCCATTCGCAGGACCTCGATGTCGAGATCTCCGATCCGGATTCCTGGGTCACGCAGATCCAGGGCCCGGCATCGCTCGACATCCTGGCCAAGCTGAGCGACACCGGCGTGCCAGCCGACTTCAAATACTTCTCCGTCGCCAGAACCACCATCGGCGGCCAACCCGTGATCCTCTCGCGCACCGGCTGGACGAACGAGATGGGCTTCGAGGTCTACACCCTGCCTAACGGCGGCAAGTTCGACGGCGCGGCGATGTGGGAACGCTTCCTCGCCGCGGGCAAGCCGCACGGTATGGAAATCTGCGCGCTCGACAGCATGGACATCCGCCGCATCGAGGGCGGAATCCTCAATAATGGTTCGGACATGGATGAGACCATGACCCCGTTCGAGGCGGGCCTCGGCGCGTTCGTGGACCTCGGCAAGGACGACTTCATCGGCAAGGCGGCGCTGGCCAAGGCCACCGGCTCAAACCGTGTCGTCGGCCTCAAGTGCCCGGGCGGCGAGCCGGTCCGGCTTGGCGCCGTTTCAGTTGGTGGAAAGAAGGTCGGGTTCGTTACCGCTGGCTCATGGTCGCCCTATCTCAAGCAGGGCGTCGCCATCGTCCGCCTCGACAGCACCATGGCCGCGGGAACGGCGGTAGAAGTGCTCTGCCGGGACTGCAAATCGCATGCCGCCGTGCTCGACGACATGCCGCTCTACGACAAAGAAAAGAAGATTCCGCGCGGCCTTGAGCCGAGCATCCCGGTCCAGCACGCGGCCGAATGATGATCGGCCTCGGCTTGGCGCAGCCCGGCTGATGCTTTCTAGGTTGAACCGGACTGCAGGTGGCGTATCGCTCGCCGTCTGCAGTCCGCATCTTTTTGTGCCGACCTATGATTGCGGCACGCCGGCGCCCTCGCGCGAACGGCTTCGATTCAAGGCATTCTGACGCGCCACTGGAGCTATTGCGCGAAACCGTATATTGCCTGTGTATACACCGCAGGCAGGGGGCCGACGGATTCTATGCTTCATCGGTGTCGCGATATGTTACCGCAACCTGATTGCGCATGAGGAATATTTGAAATGCCAAAGTTGGGCATGGCGCCCATCCGCCGAAAGCAATTGATCGAAGCAACCTATCTCGTTCTGCATCGCGACGGCATTGACGACCTGACGCTCAAGAAGATTGCCGTGGAGGCCGGTGTAGCCACGAGCATCATCACCCACTATTTCGGCACCAAGGAAGCATTGATAGCCGACACGATGTCGGACCTGGTTGGCAGCCTCCTACGGGAGGTTCGCGACCGGCGCAGGCAGGCGACCAACACGATCGATGAGATCGTCGCGATCGTGGACGGCAACTTCGCGCCGTCGCAAGTGTCGCCGACCGCCGTCTCGGCGTGGCTCTATTTCTGGAGCCGCGTGCCCTACGATCCGACGTTCGAGCGCATGCAGCGCATATGCGACTACCAGTTGCGGAAGTATCTGACCAATTCACTCAAGGATATCGTCGCAAAAGAGGAAGCCGACGACATCGCCGAAACCGTCGTATGCTTGTCCTACGGCTTCTGGCTTCAGTTCGCCCACCGCCAGGGCGAGTTCGACGTTGCCCGCGCGCACCGCATGGCACTGCAGGTCATCGAAGCCCGAATCCAGATGGCGTGGCAGAAGAATCTCCATCTCGCCGCCCGAACCTCGCTAATTGGCAACGATTAGGTTTTTATTTCTTACTGATGTAAACTGTCTCGCCGATTTCGTCCGCCCAAACCGACAATCGGTCTGAATTCCGGCCGGAGTGCGCCATTTGTGGGGCGGAGGGCACGGTTGTGCTGGGCATCCCGACCGAGGGGAAGTTCCTGATCCACCGCTTGTGAGTCGCCTTCGGCCGCCATCCCGGGCTTGCATTGAAAGTGATCGAGGCCTTAGCCGTCATGTTACCGAATGGCTTGTGAGTGCCGGCTCGACGTCAGCGATGAGGTGGAGTCGCTACTGCTGTTCCTCTCAGACGGGATCTGGCTAGGCGTCGGCTCCGACCATACGGACCGCGAGGCCGAACCATTGACATCAACCTGTCCCAAACAGCTCTGTTCCAAGCCTGTGCGAAGGGATTTGTGGCTGTTGAACGAGGTGACAGGGCATTGGGAAAGACTGATCCTGCGCAGCCACATCGTCGAGGCGGGCCGGCGTATGCTTTAGCAGGAAGATAGCCTCAGAGAAATCCTGCATCCCGACATTCTTCTCGGCAAGTTGTTGGAAGACCTGCGTTCCCTGCCATCAGGTACTGCGTTCATGTGCGGGACACCACCAGCAAAGGGCGGCATCCGGCCCGCGTCGCCGTTGGAAATGGAACTTGAAGATCCTGTGTTGAACCGGACACGGCATGCCTACGATCTAACCACACTGTCACGTGAACGGTTCTGAGTAGCTTATCTAGACTAGATCGACGTGCGTCGTGACGAACGCATATTGTCGATCTATTTCTTTGTGTTGGAGCATCGTATTATCCGAAAATCGAATTCCTCTTTTCGGCCCGATGCTCCAGAAAAGATTTCTGATTCGACGGCCTGCCGCGGGTTGTGTTGCAAATTCACGGCAGGGATATATTTCGTCCACCTGGCCCAGTACGCCGCGGTTTCCAGCATCGAAATCAGATGCCGTTAAGGGCAAAACAAACGAACATGCTCCCCGTCGGTTAATTACTCCCTTGCATACGGCAAACCCAATCGCGCCGGTTGCCCGCTGCGGAAACGAAACCCCATGAGCAAGGCGATGGAGGCGAGATAGGGAAGGGCCAGAAGCAGCTGATGCGGGACTTGCGCGCCGACCACCTGAAGGTGTGTGGCGAGTGATTCCAGAAAGGCGAAGGCGGTGACCGCAACCAGCACGCCCTTGGGCTTCCAGTTGCCCGCAATCAGGGCGACGATGACAATCCAGCCGCGGCCGGCAGTAAAATCCGCGAGAAAGCGGTCGGAGAAGCCGAGCATGAGGAAACCTCCGCCCAGTCCGGTCATGGCGCTGCCGAGCATGACGGCAGCATACTGGCGCGCCGAGACGCTCAGGCCTTTGACATCGAGAGCCTTGGGGTTCTCACCAAGGCAACGTAGCTCCAGCCCATAACGGCTTCGGTAGAGCAGGAACCAGACCATCGGGACCGCAACAATTGCGAGATAGGTGAGCGCCCGCTGGGAGAACAGCACCGGCCCTATGAATGGAATGTCGGAGAGCACCGGTATCTCTACGTCCTGGAATCCAGAAAAGGTCGGCTGGGCACGGCCCTGGATGTAGCTTTGGAACCAATAGAGGGTGAGCCCGCCGGCCAACAGATTGAGGCCGAGGCCGGCGATAAAGTGATCTACCCGCAACGTCGCTGTGAGAAATGCGATGATCAGCCCCATCAGCGCGCCGGCAATGATAGCGGCGAACACGGCAAGCCAGAGCGAGCCGGTCGCGGTGGCGACGATATAGGCGGTGAAGGCCCCGGTAAGCATCGTGCCCTCAACGCCCATGTTCCAGATGCCGGCCCGCTGTGTGATGAGTTCACCGAGCGCGGAAAACAGCAGCGGCGTCATCAATCGGACGGTGGAGGCGAAGATGCTGATGAGGATCGCTTCCTGAAACAACTGGCTCATTGGACGGCAACCTTCACGACACGATAGCGCGCCAGTACGCCGGCGCAGAGAAAGAAGAACAGGGTGATGCCCTGCATGGCCGGTACGAGCGAGGCCGGCACGTCGCCAAGGACACGCATGTAGACCGCGCCGCTCGCAAGCCCGCCAAAGAACAGGCCGGCAAGCACCGTTCCGGCAGGGCTCAGCCCGCCGATCATGCCCACGATGATACCGGCATAGCCGAGACCTACGAGATTGTCCGCGCGCAATCGATGGGCGACGCCGAACAATTCGATCGCACCGGCAAGTGCGGCGAGCGCACCGCTTGTCATCATGATTACCGTGACGGTCCGGCTGATATTGACACCCTTGTGACGCAGCGCCACCGGATTGTAGCCGATGCCACGGATCTCGTAGCCGAGCGGCGTGCGCGCCAGAACAAGCGCACAGATGGCGGCTGCGAGGAAGGGCAACAGCACGCCGGCATGCAGCCTTCCGCTACCGAGCAGCCCCGGCAGGAAAGCTTCGTCGGGCAGCGTTGGCGACTGGTGGTAGGAAACTGTGCCGCCGCTTTCGCCCCACAGCCCGCCCTGCAGCAGCCACGACAGAAGATAGATGACTAGATAGTTGAGCATCACCGTCGAGATGATCTCGTTCACGGCGAAGCGGTTACGCAGGACGGCGGCAAGCCAGCCCACGAACATTCCCGCCGCCATGCCAAAGGCGAGCGCACCGGGGAAGAACAACAGCGGCGGCAAGCCCGCGAGCAGCTGTGCACCCAGATAGCCACCCATGGCGCCGGCGAACACCTGGCCTTCCTGGCCGATGCTCCATATCTGGGCGCGGAAGGCGATGACGGTGGCAAGTCCGGCGAGGATCAGCGGGGTCGCCTTGACCAGCGTCGTCGCAAGAGCTTTGGGCGATCCCGCGGCACCTTGCAGCAGCGCGCCGAAGACCTGGAGAACATCGGCGCCGGTCGTTGCGAGAAGTGCGCCTGAAACCGCGAGCCCTGCAGCTATGGCCATGATGAAGCAAGTGGCGGTCCACAGCGCGTCCGCCTCCAATCTGCGTTCGAAGCGGATCATGCCGGAACCCTTTCCTTGCGTGATACCGCCTCTTCGCGGCGGCCGGCCATCATGACGCCAACCTCGGCAACACTTGTCTTCTTGGGATCGACGATGCCCATGATCTCGCCCTTGAACATCACGGCGATGCGGTCCGCGAGGTTGAACAGATCGCTCAGTTCCTCCGAGGCGAGCACGATGGCAAAGCCCTCGCTGCGCTTTCTGAGCAATTGTGTCTGCACATATTCGATCACGCCGACATCAAGGCCGCGGGTCGGCTGGTTGGCGAGCACGAGACCGGATGCATGCAGGAATTCACGGGCGATGATGATCTTCTGCGCGTTGCCACCCGACAGCTTTCTCGCCACCACATGTTCGTCTCGGGTGGCGATCTGATAGTCTGCAATCATCGAGCGCGTGAGATCGGTGATCGCCCGGCGATCCATCAGCGGGCCCTTGCAATATTTCGGGCTTCGCTGCCAGCCAAGCACGATGTTTTCGGCGACGCTGAATTCGGGCACCAACCCTTCGCGGAAGCGGTCGTCGGGAATATGCCCCACCCCGCGATCCATCATGCAGCGTGGCGACATGCCCGCCACTTCCTCTCCCTTGAGCCTTATCGTGCCGGATGCGGGCCTGCGTACGCCGGACAAGACTTCGAACAGTTCCTTCTGCCCGTTGCCGGCGACGCCGGCGATGCCCAGGATCTCGTGTCGCGCCACTGAAAACGAAACGTCCCTGAGCACCGTTTCGCCCCAATGGCCGCGAGCGGACACACATTCGACGGCCAGCACCGTCTCTCCCGGTTGCAGTTCGCGCTTTTCCACGGTGAAGGAAACCTCGCGGCCGACCATTAACCGTGCCAGTTCGTCCGGCGTCGTCCTGCATGTGTCGAGTGTTGCAACCACCCTGCCCTTGCGCAAGATCGTCACTCTGTTCGACTGCATGACTTCCGTCAGCTTGTGGGTGATCAGGATGATCGACATACCGCGCGCGCACATCTTGCGGACGATGTCGAACAGAATGCGAGATTCGCCCGGCGTCAGCACTGCCGTCGGCTCGTCGAGAATCAGAATTTGGGCGTCGAGATAGAGCGCCTTGAGGATTTCGACCCATTGCTGACGGCCGACAGGAAGATCCCAGACATAGGCTTCGAGATCGAGGTCGATGCCGTAGGTTTCGCATATGCCTGCGATCTTTTGCCGAGCCTCGGCAGCGTTCAGCCGCCATCCCGAGCGCTGGGTGCCGACAATGATGTTCTCAAGCACGGTGAATTCAGGCACCAGCACGAAATGCTGATGCACCATGCCAATGCCTCGACCTATGGCATCCATTGGCGAAGCGATGTGGACCGGTTGATCTCCGAGGAATATCTCGCCCTTTTCAGGACGGTACAGGCCGAAGAGGCAGGACGAGAGCGTCGACTTGCCGGCGCCGTTCTCGCCGAACAGGCAGTGTATTTCACCGGCGCGAAGGTCGAAGTCGATGTTGTCGTTGGCGGTGACTCCGGCGAAACGCTTGGTCAAACCCTCGACACGCAAGGCTGTGGACATGGCTGTTCTTCCAGAAGCTGTGAGGCGGAAACCGCCACGGGAAGTCGCCCGTTGCGGCAGAAGTTGGCGGCGACTTACTTCGCCTTGGGATCGGACACGTCCAAGGGCACTTCAAAGCTGCCAGCCAATATCTTGGTTTTGAACTCCTCGACCTCGGCCTGGACCTTCTCCGGCACCTTCGCCTGGAGATCATGGAAGGGTGCCATGGCGGCGCCACCCTCCTTCATCGAGAACCAGTGCTTCTGCGTATTGCCGGCGTAAGGCTCCCCCTCAGCCTTGTGAGCCCACCACTCGTCCACGATCCATTTGATATCGGGATCCCACTGCGCCAGCGCGCTCGACAGCACCGTGGAGGGAGAGAAGGACTGCTGGTCCTGGAAGTTGCCAAAACACAGGATCTTGGCTTCCTCGCAAGGCTTGAAGTTGCCAGTGAGTTGAAAGACGAGGTCCGCCCCCGTGGCGATCTGGGCTTTGGTGTATTCGCCGGCCTTGGCGGGATCGTACCAGGACTGGATGAAGGCGACGCTGCGCTCGACTGCTGGGTTCGCGGCCTTGGCGCCCGCGAAGAAAGCGTTGATCTCATCGTTGATGTCATCGGCCGGGAAAGTTCCAACCGCGCCGAGCTTGTTTGACTTGGTGAGCTTACCAGCGACATACCCAAGCAGATAAGCCGGCTCATGCACGCGCTTATAGACCCAGTACTGATTACCGCCGAGCCCTTCGTTTCCGGAGCCCACCACTACGAAGAGGACCTCGGGAAACTCCTCGCGCAGCTTCTTCACCTGGTCGGAATAGGTGCTGTGCGCCCAGATGATGTCGTATTCGCCGCTTTCGGCAAACAACCGCATCGCATCGCCAGCATCGTCGCCCCATAGCGGGTCGGTGTATTTCCAGGTGATATCGAGCCCATGCGGCTTGGCGGCCTTTACGCGTTCAAGTGCCTCGATCAGCGTACCGTCCCAGCCACTTTCAATGCCGGCCGACAGGATGACGGCGATGTTGAGCTTGTCCGGATCGGCCGCGAAGGACCTTTCAGGACTGCCGCAGACGGTGACAACGACAAGCGCCGCCAGCACCGCCAGCCTTCTGGCAAGATATGCGAACATAGTATTCTACCTCCCACCGGTATTGTTATTTTGGTTGCGTTCGTCTCCGGGCAGTTGCATCTCGCTCTACGACAGGCGCCTCCTTCGCCCCGCCCGTAGACCGTCGATTTTCGAGCTTGCTGCCGCTCAACTCCAATCGTTCGAGCTCTCCTGTCCTTACAGATCCAGCACCAGTTCATCGGTCTGCGCGCGTGAGCAGCACAGTGTGATGTGGTCGGCGCGCTGCTTGTCGGTCAGCACCAGGTCGCGATGATCGACCTCGCCTGAAACGACCCGCGTCACGCAGGTGCCGCAGATGCCCTGCTCGCAAGAGACCGGTACAAGGAAGCCGTTTTCGGCCAGAACTTCGACGATGCTTCGCCCAGGTGCGATTTCGAAACTGCGGCCGTCACGCGCAAGTTTGACGGTGAACGGCATGTCACCAGTGGCCGGAGGCGTGGAAATGTTGGCGAAGTACTCGCGATGCACGGCTTCCGCTGGCCACGTCGCCTTCGCCTTGGCGACGATCACATCGAGAAATCCTGACGGACCGCAGGCGTATAGATGCCCGCCCGCTGGTCGGCGTGCGAGCAGATTGCCCAAGTCCAGTATCTGCTCCGCCGGACCATCGTCCAGGTGGAAGTAAACCTTGTCGGCAAAGGGCGATGCTTGCAGCTCATCGCGGAAGGCCATGCGTTTCGCATCGCGCGCGCAATAGTGGAATGCGAAGTCATGGCCGAGCGCATTGAGACGATAAGCCATCGCGATAATCGGCGTGACACCGATTCCACCGGCAACCAGCAATGAGAAGGGTGCGGTCTCGTCGAGCTCGAAAGCGTTGCGGGGCAGGCTTGTCTCGATTGTGTCGCCAGCGGCGAGCCGCTCGTGCATATAGGCCGATCCGCCGCGCCCCATCGGCTCGCGCAATACGCCGATGGCATAGCGATGCCGTTCGCTCGGATCGTTACGCAACGAATATTGCCGCGTCAGCTTGCCGGGCAGGAATACGTCGATATGCGAACCGGCGGTAAAGGCCGGCAGGTCGGAGCCATCCAGCGACACTAGGTCGAAGGCGGCGATACCTTCGGCGCAAACCCTTTTGCTTGCTACGCGCAAGCGAAGCCTCGCGTCGGTCCCCGCCGGACGAGCGGGCCTCAACCCGGACATCGGAACAGCCATGGTCACGACAAGCGCCCGTGTGGCTGCTTCGCGGCGCTTTGCGCAGCGGCGGTCCGCAGCCCGTCCGAAAGACGGGACAAACATCCCAAGCGGCTTAGGAAAATTGCGTCACACCGGTCGGACATGGCGTTTCCTAATATTTCCAGTTGCGATGGCCTTCAGGCTCAACTCGAAATCGGCGCGCCAAGACCAAATTTCGCGACCAAGCCCCGGCGATATTCGAGAGACATGCGATCCGAGGGCACGTGGATTTCTTCGCTCAGATCGAGCGGCAGTTCCTCGGGATGCTGCTCCTCGACCATCGGCTTGTCCTCGTCATTGATGAGCAGCGAGTCCTTGATCCAGTATTCTGCGTCCGGCTCACCGGTGGAGTCGGTCATCAGCTGGAAGATGCGCGTTTCGCGCGCAGACACCGGGCAGACCGTGTCGGCGAAATAGACGACATAGTCGGAGCCTTGTGGGGCGATCTTGATCAGCGTCGAGAATGGATAGGTCAGTTCATAGGTATATACGACATCGCGTTCGTCACCCTCGACGCCGTCGTCGAAGCGGTTGAAGCCTTCGTGGTAAGGCAGTTCGAAACGCAGGCCATAATCGGTCTGCTCGACGTCATATGGCGGAATCGGATCGGCGGTGCTGCCCCCGAAGCTCTTTGTGTGCACCCAAGGGAAATGGGCCACGTCATTGAAGTTCTCGACATGACGGCTCGCCGCCGCGTACCAGGTGCCGTTCGGCACATAAACCTTTCTGAAGTCGGGATTCGAAACGCCCTCCCAATCCGGCAGTTGCCAGATCGGCTCGTGCTTGAGGCAGGCCCAGACGATGCCATAGCGCTCGACAGAGGCGTAGGTTTCAAGCCTGAGCTTGGGCGGAATGCGACCTTCTGAATTCGCAATTGACGGTATCTTCGAGCAGGCGCCGTCATATCCGAAATGCAGCCCGTGCATTGGGCAAACGATTTGGTCGTCGACCATCCAGCCGGCGCTGATGCGGGTACCCCGATGCGGGCAGAGGTCGCGCGCTACGGTGATACCGGCGGACGTCCTGTAGATTACCAGATCGACGTCGAGCAGCCTGGCACGCACCGGCTGTTCGCCGATGTCGTGGACGAACGCCACCGGATGCCAGAACGATGCAAGGATATGCCAGTCGCTGGCCGAAAAGGTGCAGCCGCGCGGGAGGTCGTTTCTGGTGTTGGAATTGTTCGCTGGTAGAAACACGTCTTCCCTCCCGAGGATGCGCCTGCTGCTTACCCGAACCGCCTTGAGGTAGTTTCGAGTTGGAGGGAGTATTCCGCAGCCCACTTTATTACGGAATGCCTCAAGCGTCCGAATGCATATCTGCAGTTAAGCTCGGGTTCATCTAGTCTTTGAACGACCGTGACGGCCGTGGTACGAAAGGATACGGATCGGCAAGCGGGATCTTTGCTATGCGAGCATTCATCGATGGCGGACGCGGTTTCTCATTCGGCGAAGCGATTTATCCGGCGGGTGGGGTCTATGGTCCGTTGAAGGACCGTTACGTGACGCTTCTCATTATTCACGAGGGCAAGGCACGCGTCTTCTGCGACGAGGCCGAGACGATAATGGGTCCGCGCAGTTGCGGCTTCTTCCGCAACGAGCAACACCTGTTTATCGAATACATCGAAGGCCGGAACACACGCGTGAGCTGGTGCGAAGGGCATGCCGGCGAGATTTCAGATGCGATCGCCGTGCGGTTGCGCTCTTTGAAGCCGCGCATTCCGCTATCGCAGCGGATCGAAATCCTTCAGCGCCTGGGCGTCGAACTCGGTGCCGGCTCCAGCTCCAACCTCAACATGCTGCGCAATGCTTTGGGCGAATCGATTTTTCTCGCTTATTTTCATGAAGCGCAGATGTCCGAGCAGGAACGGCTGACGCCGCGCTCGGTTCAGCGCGCGCGCTTCTACATCGATGAGAATTACGAAAAGCAGATCACGATCGATCGGCTCGCCGCACTTGTCGGCGTGACGCCACAGCATCTGGTCTCGTCCTTCCGCAAGCATATCGGCGTGACCCCTATCCGCTATCTGTGGCAGGTGCGTTGCGCACGCGGTCATTTTCTGTTGCTGCAGACGGCGCTGCCAATTTCGGACATCGCGTATAAATGCGGCTACAAGAATCCGTTCCACTTCTCACGACAGATATCGGAGCAGTTCGGCATGTCGCCGAGCGAGGTACGCGCCAACAAAGGTTACCACATTGCAAGCGATATCGCCGAGGGTGCTGGCGACACGGCATATGGCATGGCCCTGCCGGAGTTGAATTCAATCCTGACAAAGTGAGCGGCTCAACAATTATCTGATCCGGCAGCCACACGCAGACCGACGGCACGACGAGGCACTGAGCGAGCCCTTGTCGCGCCGCCGGTCGAACGCCGTGGCATTGGGAACACGCGGGTCAAGCCGGGAGGTTTGAGAGCCCGCGAAACGCCCTGGCGTTTTGATAACCCGGCCTCCGCCGGGCTGGATGGCATCACTCTTAATAGAGCACGACGCTTCTGATGCTTTCGCCGCGGCGCATCAGCTCGAAGCCCTTGTTGATGTCT
>NZ_JBLLVA010000035.1:0-34087 GCF_047739745.1 Borborobacter xinjiangensis
GGGCAAGAGCTTCATTCAGGGCGGACGGGCATGGCTCAGGCAGGCGCTCTATATGCCCGCCCTAGTGGCCGTGCGTTTCAATCCACCACTCAAGGCAAAATACGAATGCCTAAGACAGGCCGGCAAAGCTCCAAAGGTCGCCATCACCGCCATCATGCGAAAGATCATCGTGCTGGCAAACGCGCTCCTGAGGGACGACCGGAAAATGGTCACCAGCCCCTCCCTCGACCAAGACAGATACTCTAATCAGCGCTCCCCAAAAGCCGACGAATGTCACTCCAATAGGCACACAGCCGTCAAGTAGTTCGAATCGTGGCGGGCGCGCCAATTACCCCTGAATCAGCATAGACTGCGAACGCCGAACGCCGCCGATTTGCCGCACTAAACATGCCGCGAACATGTCAATTCAATTCGGTTCGCGCTCATAGCCATGACATGGCGGAGTGACTATGGCGAGCTCATCGTCTGGATGTCAGCCATGCCAACATCAGGAGCCCGAGGGAGGCCGAGACGACGGAAGCACCGAGAATGCCGAGCTTGACCGAGTTCAGAAGTTCGGCTCCGAATGCGAGATCGGCAATGAAAAGTGCCATCGTAAAGCCAATGCCGGTGAGCAGCCCTCCTGCGGCCAATAGACCCCACGACAATTCACTCGGACGAATGCATAGCCGCGATTTCACGGCAAGGAAGCTGAGGCAAATCACACCAACGGGTTTGCCAACCACGAAGGCCAAGAAGATTGCAGCCGTAAGCGTAGGATCGAACTTTACGCCGGCCATCGGTATCCCCGCATTGGCTACGGCAAACAGCGGCAGGACACCCAATGCGACCCAGGGGTGGAGAGCAATCTCAAGTCGCTCGATCGGGGACAGCGCCTCGCGTGTCGCGATGCCTGCCCGATGGAGGTCACCGCGTGCGGATGTGTCTCGGCTCCAGTGGTCGCCAGGGGGGTAGGCGATGATCCGGTCGAGGATCGCATGAAGACGCCTGTCACTGACCCAGCTTCGTGCCGGCGTCATCAGTCCGAGGATAACCCCGGTCAAAGTTGCATGAATGCCTGAAGCATCGAGGGTAAGCCAGATGCCACCTCCAGCAGCAAAATAGATCGGAATGCTGCGAACGCCCAAGCGCGCGATCGTGGCCACTGCGATGAAGCCTAGTACGGCCACGCTAATGGCCAACCAATTCACGGTTTCACCATAACCGATCGCCACAACCAAAATTGCGCCGACGTCGTCGAAAATCGCCAGAGCGAGCAGAAACAAGCGCAAATTCTGCGGAATGCGAGAACCGAGTACTGCCAGACAGCCGATCACAAAGGCCGTGTCGGTAGACATCACGGTTCCCCAGCCGCTTGCTCCGGGACCGCCGCTGACGATCAACAGGAACACTGCGGCTGGCGCGATCATCCCGCCGATTGCTGCGGCAATTGGCAATGCGGCCACTCTGGGATCGCGTAGTTCGCCCAACACCAGTTCACGTTTCAGCTCGAGCGCGATGACGAAGAAGAAAAGCGTCATAAGCCCGTCGTTGATCCAGTGCTTCAGCGACCGCGATATCTCCACGCTGCCAAGATTGATCCCGGCATGGATATCCCACAGCGCGAGAAACGAAGTTGCCCACGGAGAGTTGGCAAGCGTCACCGCGAAGAGGGTGCTTAGCAAAAGGACGGCGCCGGCCATTGCCTCGATGCGAATGAACCGCATGAAAGGCTTGGCCAACCTATCCGCGGGCACCCTCGGAAGCCGGGAGAGGTTCTCGTTCATTTCAAATGCCCCTCCTTGTGCCTCGGTAGGGGTGACGAATAGATGCTGCAGTCATAGCGGTGCCTGCACCGCGTAGGTCCAGACCCGAAAGGATTTCAGGACATGACGTCCGAATGAATTGACGAGGGGGACGTCGGCGGCATCGCGCCCGCGCGGAATCACGATCTTGCCGATTCTCGAGGCGTGTTGCGAGGATAGAACGTACGCCACGCACCGTCGAGGAAAACCTCGATCCAGGCGCTGAATTCATTGCATCGACGACCGGCACGCCGATACCCGTCACATAGCGTCCGGGGGTATTGAGGCGGCGGCAGTAGGTGACGCCAGATGCGCGAAGTCGCGGCACACCCCGACACGCTCAAGCCGGCACCTCATAAGTCCATACTCGAAACGCCTTCAGGACATGCGGGCCGAACGAATTGATCAATGGTATGTCGGCCGCGTCGCGACCGCGCGCGACGACGATCCTGCCGATCCGTGGCGTGTTGTTGCGTGGGTCGAAGGTGAACCATTCCCCATCGAGAAAGACCTCGATCCAGGCGCTGAAATCCATCGGATCGACGACCGGCACGCCAATGTCGCCGAGATGGCCTTTGACCTAGCGGGTAGGGATATTGAGGCAGCGGCAGAACGCCACCGCAAGGTGGGCGAAGTCGCGACAGACGCCGACGCGCTCGTGATATGCCTCGAAGGCCGTTCGCGTCGACCGCGCCTGCATGTAGTCGAAGCGGATGTGGTTGTGGACGAAGTCGCAGATCGCCTGCATGCGGCCCCATCCCGGAGCAACAGTGCCGAAGATATCCCAGGCGAGCTGGCTCAACTTATCCGTCTCGCAGTAGCGGCTGCCCATGAGGTAGACGAGGCTATCGTCGGGAAGGTCCGACACCGGCAGCTACCGGGCATTCGGCGCCACCCTATCCGGCCTGGCGTCGTCCTCGATCGTGGCGTCGCCCCACATCGTCAGGTCGCCGGCGGGCGCGACGACGCGCCGGCAACGGTTACCGAACAGATCGCGATAGGTCGACACCGGTACGTCGGGATTGGTGAACGACGTTTCCGGCACGCTGATGTCGGCGGCGCGATCCTCATGGACCGATAGCAGGCAGATTAAGGCCGTGGGCTGCTGGCAGGTCAGCGTGATCTCGTAACCATAGCGGATCAGCATGGAGATCAGCCTAGCGGAAATCCGCGGCAGTCAGCGTATAGGAATCGCGGCGGCCGTGCGAATAGGCCTCGCGCGCAACATCGTAGATGGATGTGCGCAAGGCGTCGAAAGCCGCCAGGCATTTGGCTTCCAGCGCCCCCACCTCGCGTTTGGCGGCATCCGACTTCGTGAGCGCCCCCGCCTCTATGAAGAAGCGGATCTGGAACATGCCGTCATGGCTCATAAAGCGAACGGCGTTGCGTACTTCATCGAAGCTGCGGCTTGGGTTGGGGAAGGCCAGCGTCATGACCCGCACTCCGCCGGTCTTGGGATTGTCTTGAAGGACGAGAGTTCAATACGTTTCCGTCGGCGCTCGGCGTTGCGCAGGTTGAGACGCAACATGCCGCTGGTCGCGTCCAGCCGGCTCAGACCGGTGATGGCATCGCCGCCGAAGCGCGCCGGAATGCCCGTAAAGACATGATAGATGGTCCACGAGCGGTCGGCTTCAATGCGACGGCCATATTGATGGTGTATGGAATCCTGGCCGGGCGCACCGCCCTCGTTTTCCCAGACGCTGATCGCGGCGGCAATTTGCTTCCGTTCGGTTTCCTTGATGTGCGTATTCATGGTCATTGCCTTCCTTCGTTCACCGCTTCCGAGCCGATGATGCCGGAGTAGTGCATTTTGCCGTTCGCGTCGGTGATCTTCATGGAGTCGGGGCGCTGTGGCATGTCGAGGGTCTGCGCCAGCAGCCGCGCGGCTGCGGTGGCGCCGTCGAGATCGTCGACCTCCACGGTTTCACGACCGACGACGGCATGGGCATCGTCGGCGTCGCGGGTCTTGTAGAACTCTACTACGATCTTCATCGGTTTTGTCCCACCGGTCCGCCATCAGCCCTTGTCATTGCCACGCGAAGTGTTGCTGTTCGCGGCGAGCTTGATCTGGTTACCGAACGCGCTTTCAGGCTTGGGCGGCTTCTTTTCCTGCTTCGGCTTCCTGATCTCACGATTGCTGCGTTTTTGTCCCTTGGCCATGGCCGAATGTCCTTTCGATGAGGGCTGCGCCTTCGCTGGATTGCGAAAGACGGATCGGTTCGAGGCTGTCCTGTGTTGCCACTCGCTCATGGCGTTCGTCATCGTTGCGGATGCGGTATTGCGGCGAATGTGCCCGCGGCGGGAGCGTGCCGGTGATGCGGTAGATTTCTGCAGTCTTTGGGAATGTACCGAAGTTGCCGCGCAGGCGGACAGCTTGGCCTACTGCAAAAAGATGGGTTGCAGCGGCAGGCCGGATCGACCGGGCGCCGGGTCGCCGGGCGCTTGTATAAGTCATGGTTGTTTGTCCTTTTCGAGTGCGGCATCGAGATCCGCCGGATTGATTGGCACCATCTGCTGCGTCGACCCGGTTGCGGAGATCGCAGGGAGATGGATGAAAGCGCCGACACGTCTCCAGGCAAGGCGGGAGAAGACCTCGATCAGTTCCTCGTCCTGGTCGATGCGATAGTCGCCGGCAGGCTGCGGGGCGTCGAAACCAGGCAACAGGAAGGGCGAAGAGAACCGGGCGACGGTCTGCGTGGTGCGGGTGGTCATGGTTAGATGTCTCCGCGGGAGCACGCGAACACGCCTCCTGCATCGTTCCCATCCGAAGCGGAACGGATTCCCTAGGCTGCCAGTACATCCGTGGTCAGCGCGGGAGTTCATTTCAAGGTCCGAACGGGCGGCATGCGCGCCATTGGCGCCATGCATTCGCTCTCGAGAACTCGGGGGTGAATGGCGGGTCGAAGTCTCTGACACCGCGAAGCCAAATCGGCCAAATCACGTGTCCTATATATAGGCTGCAACATTGCTCGAAACAAGGCAGCGTTCCGGTTTTATTTACAGGCCGGGCCTAAGCGTGTTCAGTTCTTACGTGCGCGAAAGGATACCCTCGACAAAAACGCCTCATCCGCGAGAGAAATACGAGGAAGCGGTGAAAAATTATCGGAATCGATATTTTGATTGCCGAGAATAAATTTTGGCACTCCTAACATTCGAGTGCCAACGGCGCTATATATAGGTTGCAGCTGCCCCTATGCGTCGGCTGCGGAAAGAACCCGATGAAATTCCGGCCACTCCACAACCGCGTCGTCATCCGACGTGCGGAAGGCGATCTCAAATCCAAAGGCGGGATCATCATTCCCGACACCGCGAAGGAAAAGCCGCAGGAAGGCGAAGTGGTCGCCGTCGGCCCGGGTTCCCGCGACGAAAGCGGCAAGCTGGTTCCTCTCGACGTCAAGGCGGGCGATCTCATCCTGTTCGGCAAGTGGTCCGGGACCGAGGTTAAGATCGACGGCGAAAACCTTCTGATCATGAAGGAGAGCGACATCATGGGCATCGTCGAGAAGACCGGAGCGGCCACCAAAAAAGCCGCCTGATCGCACTCTCCGACTCTCCACCTTCAAAATCGAACTGGACGAAACATCATGTCTGCCAAGGAAATCAAATTCTCCACCGACGCGCGCGACCGCATGCTGCGCGGCGTCGAACTGCTCAACAATGCCGTCAAGGTGACACTCGGCCCAAAGGGTCGCAACGTCGTCATCGACAAGGCCTATGGCGCGCCACGCATCACCAAGGACGGCGTCACCGTCGCCAGGGAGATCGAACTCCCCGACAAGTTCGAGAACATGGGCGCGCAGATGGTGCGCGAGGTGGCTTCCAAGACCAATGACCTTGCCGGCGACGGCACCACGACCGCTACTGTGCTGGCCGCCTCCATCCTGCGCGAAGGCGCCAAGCTCGTTGCCGCCGGCATGAATCCAATGGATTTGAAGCGTGGCATCGACCTTGGCGTAGCGGCCGTCGTCAAGGAGATCCAGGCAAGGGCCAAGAAGGTGAAGTCTTCGGCTGAGGTGGCACAAGTCGGCACCATCGCCGCCAATGGCGACGCGACCGTCGGCGAGATGATCGCTAGGGCGATGGACAAGGTCGGCAACGAGGGTGTGATCACCGTCGAGGAGGCCAAGACAGCCGAAACCGAGCTCGACGTGGTCGAGGGCATGCAGTTCGACCGCGGCTATCTCTCTCCGTATTTCGTCACCAACGCTGAGAAAATGCGCGTGGAACTGGAGGATCCTTGCATCCTCATCCACGAGAAGAAACTCGGGAATCTTCAGGCCATGCTGCCGATCCTCGAAGCCGTGGTGCAGAGCGGCAAGCCGCTGCTGATAATTTCGGAGGATGTCGAGGGCGAGGCGCTCGCCACGCTGGTCGTTAATAAACTGCGCGGCGGCCTCAAGGTCGCGGCGGTCAAGGCTCCGGGTTTCGGCGATCGCCGCAAGGCCATGCTGGATGACATCGCGGTGCTGACCACCGGCCAGATGATCTCCGAGGATCTCGGCATCAAGCTGGAGAACGTCACGCTCGACATGCTCGGCCGCGCGAAGCGCGTGGCGATAGAGAAGGACACGACCACCATCATCGACGGCTCTGGCGACAAGGCTGGCATTGCCGCACGCATCAGCCAGATCAAGGCGCAGATCGAGGAGACCACATCCGACTACGACAGGGAGAAGCTGCAGGAGCGGCTGGCCAAGCTCGCCGGCGGCGTCGCGGTGATCCGCGTCGGCGGCGTCACCGAGACCGAGGTCAAGGAGAAGAAGGACCGCATCGACGATGCGCTCAACGCCACCCGCGCCGCAGTCGAGGAAGGCATTGTACCGGGCGGCGGCGTGGCGCTGCTGCGCGCCAGAAGTGTCCTGGCCTCGCTCACAGGCGTCAATGCCGACGAAACCGCTGGCATCTCGATCGTGCTCAGGGCGCTCGAAGCTCCTATCCGGCAGATCGCCGAAAACGCCGGCGTCGAAGGCTCGATCGTGGTCGGCAAGCTGACCGACAGCAAGGATCGCGATCAAGGGTTCGATGCCCAGACCGAAACCTATGTGGACATGATCAAGGCAGGCATCGTCGACCCCGCAAAGGTTGTCAGAACCGCGCTTCAGGACGCCGGCTCAATCGCTGCCCTGCTGATCACCGCCGAGGCGATGATCGCCGACATACCCGCGAAAGAATCCACACCAGCGATCGGCAACGGCGGCATGGGTGGATACTGAAACAGTGCCTGAACCGTTCGGCAGCCGTCGCAAGAAGGAGAATGACAATGATCTCTTATGTGAAAAGAACCGGCATGCATTCGGTCACCAAGGATGCCAAGGAACCGGTTCGAACAGATTCACAATGCAGCAGTCGAAAAGCGCCGGAAAGGACACCAACGGCACGAAACGCCGCGACCGCCGGATGACTGCGAACAATCGGCTGCTGTGCCGCTCAACGTCCTGCCATAACATCAAAGGCGGACAAGGCAGCATAATTTGACAAATAGCAAAGTCGACCCAAAACAGGAGGTCATCATGCGTAACTACATTCCAGACAAAATATATCTCTATGACTACAGGCGCCTACTCACCAACATCGCAGTCACCGCTGCGATCGCAACCATCGTTTACTCGGTCCTATTCGGCAGCATCTGGTGATCGTTCGGCCGCAAGGCTCGATGCAGTGTCTCAGTGCCTCCGTTTCGGAAGTCTGACCTGCTCAGGCGTTGCCGATTGAAGGCCGCAACCCAGCTGTCCCCGCATTCAGAAAGGCAAGGACGCCATGGCCTCCACTCCTCCGCACCAGCAGTATCTGTCACCGACGGATATGACGATGCTGGACCGTGTGCTCAAAGAGGCTTGCGTCAGAAGCTCGATAGCTGACGGCAGCCCCGATGCAGGACGTGTCGCTGCGCTTCTGATCCGGGAATTCCAGCACGGCGCAAAGACGGAAGCCAACCTTATGACCGCCTTCGAGGGTGACGGCGATTTCAAGCTGCGTGTACCGGTGAGCAGATTGAGCCGGTTGATGGGCAACGAATTGTATGGCTGGGAAGGGGACGGCGGCACGGCTACAAGCATTTCTCCGAACAAGGAACGCACTCCATGAGGTATTTCGACCGAGTGCCAGCCGAGCCGACCGTCTGGCTGCTGGCGTTTTTTCTCGTATCTATAGCGGGTAGCTTTCTCTACGTGGCGCTGAGCAGCATCACGTATTAACGTGATCGGCCGCGACTGGCGGGTCGCCCCGCATGCGTGGGAGCCATGCGCCCGGACGGACGAATGTATCGTGATTGGTTGCGCCATCGGCTCTGGCCCTGCCTGTCAGTGCTCTTTGTGGCAGCTCCACCTGGCCTGTGCTGCCCCCTATTCATCGGCGTATGCTTTTCGCCGGAGCGCGACCAAGCTATGACGCAAGATCAGATCTTCGCATTTGCAGTCCTGTCAGGGCTGATGCTCCTTTTCATCTGGGGTCGGCTTCGGTACGATCTGGTCGCCGTCCTTGCTCTCCTGGCGGCGGTGTTTACCGGTATCGTTCCTCATAAGGCAGCCTTTTCTGGCTTCGGCGATGATATCGTGATCATTGTCGCGAGTGCGCTGGTGGTCAGTGCGGCGGTCGAGCGCTCGGGCATCATAGGGGCCACACTTCACAGAATTTCGCCCAAGATCACCTCTGTGCAGGGGCAGATAGTGGTTCTGGTAACGACAGCCACCGTCCTCTCCGCGTTCGTCAAAAACATCGGCGCGCTTGCGATGATGATCCCGGTGGCGTTTCAGATGGCGAGGCGCTCGAACGCATCGCCTTCCTGGTTCCTCATGCCAATGGCATTCGGTTCGCTGCTTGGAGGCCTGATCACTCTCGTTGGAACGTCGCCAAACATCATCGTTTCGCGCATGCGCGAGGAACTGACCGGTCAACCTTTTGGGATGTTCGATTTCACGCCGGTGGGGCTCGGCCTCGCCGTCGCTGGTGTCGCCTTTCTGGTGTTCGGCTATCGGCTGCTACCTGGCGGCCGCAAGCCGGTCGCAACGATGGACGAGGCGATCGATCTCAAGGGCTACATGACGGAAGCCCGCGTCTTGGCGACTTCGTCGGTGGTCGGCCAGACCACCAGTGACCTGTCGAAGCTATGCGACTATGAGATCCTTGTGACCGGCGTTGTTCGCCATGGACCAGAGCGTCTGAGCCTGCTGCCTGACACCGTTCTCCTCGAGGGCGACATTGTGCTCCTCGAAGGCGACCCTGAAGCGCTCGAACGCGCTATCGGCCGCGCCGGCCTCGAGCTGGAAGGAGAGGGCCGGGTCACCGGAGCCAGGGGTGCGGGAGAGATTGGCGGAATAGAGGCTGTGATTGGGGCAACTTCGATCCTGGTCGGACAGACCGCCAAGCGCATGGCTCTGCATGAGCGCTTCAACATTAACCTGCTTGCAGTCAGCCGGAGCGGCGAGCGGTTCACCGAGCGTCTGCGGGATATCACCCTGCAGCCGGGCGATGTTCTCATGCTAAAGGGCGACCTTGGAAGGTTTCCTGACAAGTTGAAGGAACTCGGCATTCTGCCGTTGGCCGAGCGCGAAATCCGGTTGGGGAATGTACGGCAGGGCATGCTTCCTGTGGCGATCCTGGGTGGTGCCATGACGCTTGCAGCATCAGGCGTGCTGCCGGTCGCAACGGCCTTCTTTACCGCTGCCGTATTGACGGTTCTGTTCGGGGCGCTGTCGTTCCGCGAGGCTTACGAAGCTATCGATTGGCCCATCCTAGTGATGCTCGGGGCACTGATTCCGGTCAGCGAATCGATCAGAACGACTGGCGGCGCCGACCTCATTGCCGGATGGGTCTATCAGTTCGCCGGTATCTTGCCGTCCTACGGTTCGTTAGCTTTGATCATGGTGGCGACAATGGCGGTAACCCCGTTTCTGAACAATGCAGCGACCGTACTTGTGATGGCGCCCATTGCAGCTACCTTTGCCGGACAGATCGGCTCCAGGCCCGACGCGTTTCTCATGGCGGTATCTGTGGGTGCGGCCTGCGACTTTCTTACCCCAGTCGGACACCAGTGCAACACGCTGGTCATGGGACCGGGAGGATACCGGTTCGGGGACTACTGGAAATTGGGGCTACCACTCTCATTCATTGTCGTCGCGCTTGGCGTGCCGCTTATCCTCTTAGTGTGGCCGCTCTAGCGGCCTCAGCCAGGTGGACCGGTTTCAGGTCGGCTTGCGGTTATGAAGAGCGCGAGATTATGGGTCAGGACCGAGGCCCAGACATAGTTTTGAAAGGGGTCGGGCCGCGCCAGGTGCAGCGGGTCAGGGCCATAGGCGCGCTTCAGGCATGAGATGTTGGTCTCGACGCCGGCGCGGAGTGCGCAGCTTGCGATCCATCGGCTCTCGATCAAGCTGACCAACGCGGTGACGGAGATCAACAAGCCACGATCCTCGCAATAGGAGGGCCTTAGAGGGCTATGGAGTAGACAAAGTTCTCATCTTCACCTGCGACGGCGCGCCAAATTCCGCCGATTGCCTTCTATTGCCGCCGATAACCGCCGAAACTACGCCCGCGCAAAGAGCGTGAGACGGTCCTTGCGCGAAAAAGCGTAGAAACGGCGGTGTTTGGCGGTGAAAAAGTTCGAATCGCTTCCGGTCGATTGGTCGATTTTGACCCTGCGCAGACGTGGTTTATGGGGCATTGAACGACCGCTATGCGCCCCCAATTCGGTCGTTCCGAGGCAGACTGGTCTCTCTCAAAACCTGCCATTCATTCACCTGATCGCTGAACTCTAGTTGACACCATGTCGAGACTGGCGCTGGATGACTTGGACGCCTAGATGGGAAACCAAGAAGCCGCTTGAGGCTCAGCGCGTTCTGGGGACAGGCGCGCTATAGCCGCCGCTAAACCAATCCCCTTCACCTCCGCGTACTTTTGGCGGTTTCTTGGCCTGTGAGGGAGTCCGGGGGTGAGGCGAAACATCTCGCAGACGTCGCACCGGAAGTCATCTTTCGCTAAGTTTGCGCCTAGTCTTCATTGATGGCTTCGTCCCGTTTCCAATAGGCGAAGTTGAACAGCACATCGAGTTCGCCTAGGTCGCGTAGACCAAGGCTTTGGCGGAGCGCTTCGGCGTCGGCGGCGAAGCGGGCATATAGTGCGCCATTAACGGTGGCCTTGGAAGGTGCCTGCGGATAGCCGGTGATATTGGCAAGACGCATTCCCGCGACGGAATTTCGGTTCATAACCGGAAAGCGCTTGGGATCGCGCGTGTGCAGGATTTCAGTCAGCACGTTGGTGCCCGCGCGAGGGATCTCGCAGAAATGCTCCGCTAGGAGTTCGAATAGCGACGCCGGATCTTGCGAGCGCTCTGCAGCTAGGGCGCGAAGGGCTGCCTGGAATTGGGCGGGCTTTTTCGCCACCCAGGTTTTGCCACGCTGAAGCCCTCCTGAGTGCCAGAATTGGATCAGAGCCTCATAGGCGACGAGAAATTCACGGCGCTTAAGATCATCAGCCTGGCTTACTAGATCGACGATGCGGGTGCGGGCATATCGGTGATTGCGCTTGCGCCGCCCCACTTGCGCAGCGAACCCTTCTGGTCCGTCATCCGCGCGCATTTCCGCCAGTAGGTCGTTCAGGGAAATGATCTGTCCGGCAGGTGCTTCCATTGACCGTCGGGCGCGCCGCTCGGCGACCTTCATCGCAGCACGATAGATTTCGCGTCGCTTCTCGTACCGATCGATTTGCGTACCCTTTGCCTCGACAATGTCGCCATCGGCTATCCGATCATCAATCCACCGCATGAGCCAGCTTTGCCAGTTCGTCCCGAAGACCGAGAGCGCAGCGGAGAGTTCATGGTTGTCCACAAGCCCGCCAGAGGTCATGTTCGCAGAGCCGACTACGAGTGCCTGCCCATCGCGGCCTTTCAACCAGTAGACCTTGGGATGAAGCGTGTAAGGGCTCGCCTCCTGGCCCATATAGACCGCGACCTCGCCGCTTGATTTCTTCGCAACTCTCCCAAGCCGCAGGAGCGCACGAAGCACTTCCGGGTCGCTTTGGAAGAAGTCGATGCCGACAACGAATGTTACCTTGAGCCCCTTTGCAACCTTTGCCGCGACAATCTCCTTGATCATGTTCCATCCCGAAATCTTTGCGAAAGCGACGATGCAGATGAAGTGAGTCGCGTTCGCGAGATGGCGGTGGAGGAACCCGGCATGGCCCTCGTCTACCCCGTTCTCCACCAGCAATGCCGACAAAAGCGCATCGTCAGACTTCATGGCCCCCTCGCATCGGTCGCGCGCACTCACCGTGAAAACTGGAACCTTGTGCCGTTACCGCCATCAGCCCGAGCAAACTGAGAGCGCACGCTGATTACAATGCCTATCGGGGTGATCCCTCGGGCGTCCAGGCGACTTGCTGCCTACTCCCTACACCTGACTGCAGGAGTAGGCATTCTTGATTTCCGCATTAAAGAAGGAGCCAATCGACGGCGCTTCCATCATGCGCTCATGCATGAATTGTGGGAAGTTATAATACTGATAAACGCGGCCATTATTGAACTCGATCTCAAGAATTTCGCTCGCTGGATCATAGCCAACACTTGCCAAGTTCGATGATGATACGGGCTCACGATCCATCTATTATTCCTCTTCCTCGGCGGACGTCTTTTGCCAACGCGGGTTCTGCGCTCGCCAAACCGCCGCGAGCCTTTTATAGTCGCCCTTCGTCCAAGGAGCGCTCCAGCCGGCGCTGACTTCGGGGTCTCTGCTATCGGGCCGGCGGTTCTCCGCGGGAAGCGTAATTCGGCATCTGATCGGCAGTCGTGCAGCTTCCCCGATTACAATTGCTTCGCCGGTACGAAGAACCGGAAGGCTGTCGATGATACCGGTCATTGTATCCGATAGCGCTCCTTGCACCTTCGCCCGGTCGCTCGCATTCGACAGGCGAAGCGCGAAAAAGGTCCCGCATTGGCTCAAGATAGTTTCGTCAATCTCGGACGGACGCTGGCTCACGATCATCGCACCAACACCAAATTTCCGCCCCTCTTTTACAATCCGCTGGACCATCGCGCGCGCGGACCCTGCATTTTCTTTGCTAAGGTAGCGGTGAGCCTCTTCCATCACGACCAGCTGAGGGCGTTTGCGCGCGCCGTCGGGCAGCTCGCGTCCCCAGAAGAGGCCCTCATATATCACGTTGAGGATGCCGCCTATCAAGTGGTCGAGAACGACGCTCGGGATACCAGAAAGATCGAGGATAGTTATCGGCTTGTCGTGACCGAGCCAGCCTTCGAGCAGGGTATCGAGATCCTGGGTTGTCTTTCCCTCGAGGTCGGGCTCCCAGTCGCCGGGATGCAGCATGAAATCATACTGGCGATCAAGCAGGCGCGACCGAAGCTGCGCGAGTTGACGCTTGATGGAAAGCACCCCAACCTTGTTTAGGAACGGTCCCGCTCCACCGAGCGCAGCAGGATGGTATTTAGGAGCTCGCAGAGCTTTAGCGTCACCCTCGATTTCGATGGCGCGGTTGAGGCCGGCATTGTCTGTCGTCGTGCGAACTTCTGGGTCGATCAAATCGAACCAGAGTTGATGCAGGCTGTAAGGTAGCGGACTGCTGAGCGTCAGCGAGTTCGGATCAGCTCCCGCATAGGCACCACTGCTGGCAAGCTTGCCCTTGGCTTCGAGAATTTTGTCGTAAATGGCGGTGAGCGCTTTCTCCTCGATTTTTCCCATAAGGAACTCGAGGACGCCGCCTACATCCATCGCCCAGAACGGGATGTGGAGTGGTTCCGCGCCTACAGCGCCGCCGACAGCGAACACCTTCGCGACATCCTTCAATGCCGCAGCGTATTCGCCGTGCAGATCGAGTAGAAGGATGCGTGCGCTCGGGAACGTTGTTCCTGCGCCAGTTGTCCCGGAAATGGATTGAAGAAGGCTGGCGACTGTCGTGGATTTGCCGGAGCCGGTGGAGCCCAGCACGGCGCTGTGCCGTGTCACGAGCTTGTCGAGGCTGACACGAACCGGAATGGATTCGGCCGCAGCAAGCCGGCCGATCACGACCTGGCCCACGTCCTCCGCGCCGTAGACCTTTGCGAGATCTTCTTCAGTAACCAGGTGCACCTCATCTCTGATCGAAGGGTATTGGCTGATCCCGCGCTCGAAGCTCACTTCAATGATTTCGCCGACGAGTTGAACGGTCATCCAACGGTCGCTCACTGGCCCTTGGTCTTCTTTCGACTTCGGCGCAGCTGTCGCGCCAACATCGGCGATGATCCCATAGAGGTCATGATAGCCCTGCGGTATTCTGACAAAGCTTCCGACTTGGCCGACGCGATAGCTGCGACCACCGATAATCGCGATGCCGGAGGACATGCCCTCGTACTGGCGAACACTCACGGTCGCGCCCGTAACGGCGCCGACATGGCCGAGGAGCGTTGGTGCGGTCATTCTGCGGCGATGACCTGAGGCGCGTGCGTAGCGCCTCCATCATCATCGGCGGGCTTTGCTGCCGAAGGGAAGCTCTGCGCGGTGCGTGATGAAGCGAAGAAACTAGCGAAGTCCTCGATGTTGCCGAGTAGGAAATGCTCTGGCTTGCTAACGTCAGACTTGCCCCAGTAGCTCGCGCGGATCGGTGCCCAATCCTTGGAAGGCATTTCGAGGGGCAGCTTCCAGGGCGCACCAACCCCGTTGATCATCGCGCCGTCGCTCGCATAAAGGCTAAAGTTTGAGCGCATGCCGGCGATAGCGCAGCCGGGTCCTTCCTCCGCCAGCGATTTGAATTGGAACGCGAACACACTCGCCGAAGGGTTGGCCGCCAATCCTTCGCTGATACGTGAAGAAATATGCGCGTCAGCGAACGAAAAGCCGATTGTCAACAACAGAGTGTCGCTGGTCATCAAGAACGCCTTTAGGCGGTCGAGGAGCGCTGAATAGGGGGCCTTCTGAGTCTGGTCATATTTAAGGTGCTCCGGAAAGACGAGGTGGGTCGTCGCATCCTTACCAAGCCGCACCACTTCGCCGTACTCGTTGGCGCTCCATCCAAGCGAGCCGTGAATTTTCCAGAGGCGCGCCCAGCGTTTCGGGAGATCGTTCGTAGCCACGGAGACGGGATCGAAGAATGGCTCACGGCCACCAATGAAACCGTCGAAGTAAGGTGAGCGTGCGCGTTCGAAAGCTTCTTCGATGAGCAGATCGTAGTTCGTCGTGAATATCTCTACTGGATGGTCGCGCGATGTGCCGGAAACCCAGTTGACAAGATCTGTGTAGGCAGAGCGCCCCGCCGGCAAACGCACGCTGACCACCTTGCCGATCTCGTCGCAAATTGCCTGTCCGAGATCGTTGAACCCCTTCGCGTCCAGATCGTGGAGCGATCCTTTCCCCACGACCTTCCCAAGCGTGCGGACACGCGAAAGGATCGTCTCAATGTCGTGGTGATCGAGTTCGTTTTTGAGCGCACCGATCTGCTTTTCATATTTCGGCTGGATGGCTGCCAGAACATGATCCGTCAGCCCTGCAACGGCAGGGATTAGGGGGCGCGTACCGTCTTGCTTCGCCATACCGGCTGGTGCGCCTGCACCGATCAGCAGCCCGATACGCTTGCGACCGCCAGCGATGATTGTCCGCAACGCGGACATATACTGATCTGGATTATGAACGTTGACCGACATGACACCCCCCATCGACAAGACTATCGGAACGATGGAAATTATCTAGCACTAACTTGAGAGTGTATGGCGTCGAATCTCCTGTGAGGACTGGCAGGGCGGCGATCTCGTCTCCCGTCGGTTGCAACTAACCATCGTAACGAAGCACCAGATCGCCAAACCCAGGCCTTGCGGAACATAGCTACCGTTTGCCGCCCGCAACGGACGTGTTTAATGTCTTAGATGAGCTCTCCCGGAAGGGAGCCGAGTCAGCGTTGATATTGGGAGCTGAACGTCCTCTATCTGCACCCGGCGCCCAACAGCAGACTGTCTGGTCCCGGCCCCATTCTGCCTTGACCGAATCCTTCCACACGCAACTGACGATAGGACTTTTTAGGGGTGGTTTCCCGTCGGTCCGCTTCGAAACACCATCGGAAGAAAGGCGGACAATATTTCTTTAGCCGCACCGGGGCCAATTGCGGACCGGCGGCGTTGGTCCACAGACTGAATGCCGACACTCGAATGGCGTTAGTACTCGCCGCAGAGTGGTTCAAAACGCTTTCGCAGCGTCGCCGCCAGGTTTCGGGCTCATGAGAAGCACGATCGAGCCGAGGACGGCTGCGATGGCCGAGCCTAGCAGGATGCCGATCTTCACGTCGTCCTGAAGCACTTGGCTATCCGGAAACGCGAGCAGCCCTATGAACAGGCTCATCGTAAAGCCGATGCCGCAGAGCAGCGCCACGCCCAGCACATGCAGCGGCGCGGCGTTGGCAGGCGCGTCGGCCCAGCCAAGCTTTACTGTTGCAAGCGCGGTGCCAAAGACCCCGATGACCTTGCCGATGACGAGCCCTCCAGCAACTCCTAGGGTGAGCGGATCTGTCAATGCCGATCCATCGACGCCAGCGAGCGATACGCCGGCATTGGCGAAACCGAAGACCGGAATGATGATGAACGGCACTAAATTCGCCAGCGCGTGTTCAAGGCGGTGCAGGGGCGAGTCGACAGTGTGCTCGCCAGCGCCGCCTGCTGGTCTTGCAATCGGAATCGTCAGGGCAAGTGCCACACCAGCCACAGTCGCATGTACGCCGGAGAGCAGGACCAAGAGCCAAAGCACGCCGCCGAGCACGAGGTAGGGCAGCAGCATCTTCACCCGCGTGCGGTTGAGGGCGAAGAGGGCCGCCAAGATAGCGGCCGCGCCTGCCAGCGCCCAGACCTGCAGGTCGCCCGTGTAGAAGATCGCGATTATGACGACGGCGCCCAGATCGTCGATGATGGCGAGCGCGGTCAGGAACACCTTCATTGACGCCGGCACGCGGCTGCCGAACAGGGACAGCACGCCCAGTGCAAAGGCGATGTCCGTTGCGGTCGGGATCGCCCAGCCGCGGATCACCTCGCCGTTGCTCCAGTTGAGCGATGCGAAGATCAGCGCCGGGACGGCCATGCCGCCCGCAGCGCAGATGCCGGGAAGGATTCGCCGCGGCCACGTCGAGAGCTGCCCATCGAGGAACTCGCGCTTGATCTCCAGCCCGACGAGCAGGAAGAAGACCGCCATCAACGCATCGTTGATCCAGTGGCTAACGTTCAGCGGACCAACATAGGTCTTCAGGACATTGAAGTAGGTCTCCGCCAGTGGCGAGTTCGCCACAACCAGAGCAAGCGCAGCAGCCGCCATAAGCACGATTCCGCCGGATGCTTCGCTGTCGATGAAGCGGCGGAACGCGGTGGGACGCACGTGCGGATTGTGGGCCATCGGATGCCTCGAACAGAACCATAGCCGCTGGCGGCCCGACCAGAGCTATAACCTGCCCATGCACCTTAATGCGGACACCCGAGCGGCGTTTAGCATCATTGCGGAACGAAGTGCAACCGTGCGCTACGCTGAACACAATCGCCGTCAGGGCGGCGCCTAATGTCCGAGCTGGGGCGCGTAACCGACATTTCCTTCCCACGACTAGCGGCAGCTCTCAGGGGTTCGACCTTAAAGCTGGAACGACCGAGATTAAGGTCGGACGCTGAACGGCAGCTTGTCGCTAAACATAGCTGATACCTGACGGTCCGGAATCGGCCCCTGAGCCGTAGTGTCCTGCGACGTTTTTCTCTCGGCCAATCAAGGCCGAGGAGAACTCCCATGGGCCATTCTCAATTCGATGATGCTAGTCGCGAGCGCGCAGCTTGGAATGCAGGAAAGAAGGTCGGCACCAAGCGTCCGTTCACCCAAAAGCAGATCTGGGCAATTCGCTTTTTCCTCGATCGCGAGAGACGCGTTCGGGACCGACACGGCGCGCGATCACGGCGAAGGCCGGTTCGTAGAGCGTCGCCGCCTGCATGCAGCCGAGCACGGCCAGCACCGCATAGAAGGCGACGATGCTTGTAACCTGGGACCATGCGGCCAGCAACAGGCCCGAAACGACAGATGCTCCTGCCATGAGATAGCGGCCGTGGCGGCGGTCGATGGCGGCCCCGACCGGATATGCCGCAAGTCCCGCTAACAGCATGCCGCAGGTGGCGGCCCCATAGAGCTCGGTCTTCGACCATCCGAGGTCGGTCCGCATCGCCTCGGCGATAAGCGGGAAGCCGTAGAACAGCGTTCCCCACGAGCATATCTGTGCCGCCCCGAGGGCGCTGATGAACCAGCGGGTATCCCCGGCATCCGGGACGGCTGTCACGCAGCGCTCTGGCAGCAGGCGCTGGCGGCAACGGGGGCTACCGACTTCTCCGAGCAGCCGCACCCGGCTTCGCCCTTTTCCTTGGCCACCGCATCCTCAACGCAGCATGCGTCCACGTCTGCGGCGGGCGCGCTGCACACGCCTGTCTCAGGAAGCACCAGGCGGACTTCTCGGGCCGCCACCCGGTCCCCTGCGATCTCCGCAACGACTGACCTCACCTGCTCATAGCCCGTCGCCATCAGGAAAGTCGGAGCGCGGCCGTATGACTTCGACCCGACGATGACCAAGCCCGGTTCCGGATGGCTGAGCTCGTCGATCCCGTGCGGCGGGACCGTGCCGCAGGAGTGGAAGTTGGGATTGATCAGCGGGGCGAGCGCCGGCGCTGCCTCGACGGCCGAGTCGAGGGCCAGGCGGACCTCGCCGAGGAAGGAGAAGTCAGGCCGGAAGCCGGTGGCGACGACGATTCGGTCGACCCCCTCCGTGACAGGCATGCCGCCCAGCGTCGCTTCCACGACAAGGCCATCGCCGCTCCGTTGGATGCGATCGGCCGCGAACGGAGCCAGCATGCGCAGCCGTCCGGCCTCGATCGCCGCCTTCGCCGCGAGGCCGAGTGCCCCGCGCTGCGGGAGCTGGTCGTTCAGCCCGCCGCCGAGCAGCTTCTCTATGCGGTTGCGGCGAAGCGCCCACAGGATTTCTATGCCGGGTGCCTCGGCCTGCAGTTCCAGGAGCGCTAGCGCGACGTTGATGGCGGAGTGCCCGCTGCCGACTACGAGGACCCGCTTGCCCGCATAGGCTTCGCGATCCCCGCCCGCGACATCGGGAATGCCGTAGGCGATCAGGTCCGCGGCCTCGGCTTCGCCGGGCGCGGGCAGGCCGTCAACGCCCATGGGGTTCGGCTTCGACCAGGTGCCGGACGCGTCGATCACGGCCCTTGCAAGCAGGCGCTGCTCGCCTGCGGCGTCGCGGTACCGCACCACGAAGGGAGCTTCGGCGCGGCCGTCGTTCGACATCAGGTCATGGCCGAGCCGGGTGATCCCGGTCACCTCGGCTCCGAGGTGCAGCTCGACGGCGATGGCGGGCACCCGTGAGAGCGGCTCGAGGTAGTCCCTCACGATCTCCTCGCCCGTCGGCAGATGCTCGCCCGCCGGAGCGGTGACGCCGTTGTCCGCCAGCAGCGCGCGGGCGGCCTCATCGACGTTGTAGTCCCACGGCGAGAAGACGCGGACGTGGCCCCAGTCCAGGATGGCTGCGCCCACGCGCGCTCCCTTCTCGAACACCGCTGGACGGAGGCCGCGCTCCACGAGCCGGGCGGCGGCGGCCAAGCCAACGAGTCCGGCTCCGATGACGGCGACCGGAAGGTCAGGTGCAGGGATCGCGTTCATGAGGGTTTCCTTTCGCCGCCGGCGCGGACAAGAATCCGGTAAAGATGCAGGCGCGTCGGGTTGCCGATGGCTTCAAGTTGGGAGGCTGCTAATTCGAGTTTCATAGAAATAGGCTAGACGCCTTGTCGGGTGCCGTCAATTAAATTTCGATGATCGTCGAATTAAGAGTCCAGCAAAGCTGAATTGCCGAGCGGCAGCCCGAGGTGCTACCGTGGTGCTCGGACACAGTTCGTGAGGCCAGATGTCCCGACCTCCAAGAAGGCCCGGTTACGACCGCTGCGATGCGGACGGGTGCGACAGCCGCCACGGCTGAATTCGCTTCACCCTCACGAATCCCTTCTGGAGTGTCCTTCCATGCGCGCCTTTACGCGCCTTTCTCCGGCTGTCCTGCTGGTCTTCGCCTGCGCCCTCTGGGGCGGTGCTACGGTCCTCAGCAAGGCACTTCTCGCCTCGATCCCCGCCGTCACCCTCCTGGTGCTTCAGCTCGCCCCCAGCGCCGCCGCGCTCTGGCTTGCGTTCTCCTTCTCCAGGAAACGGCTGGGGTCGCGGCGGCTGATGCTGCCGCTCATCCTGCTCGGCCTGCTCAACCCGGGCATCTCCTACACGCTGAGCCTGATCGGCCTCGCCCGCATCTCCGCGAGCGTGTCGACGCTGCTCTGGGCGGCCGAACCCCTGATGATTCTCGGGTTGGCGGCAGTGTTTCTGCGCGAGCCGGTGACGCCGCGGCTGCTTGCCGTGATGCTGGCGGGCATGTTCGGGGTCTCGCTGGTCTCCGACGCCTGGAGCGGCTTCCAGGGAAACGATAACGACCCCGCGGGAATCCTTCTCCTGCTCGGAGCCGTGCTGTGCTGCGCCTTCTACACCGTCTTCTCGCGCCGATTGAGCGAGAGCCTTGATCCCCTGTTCATCGTCGCAGTCCAGCAAACTGCGGGACTGGGCTGGGCGGTCGCTCTCCTCCTGTGGGGAACATCCCACGGCAGTCCGTCCGATCTCGCACGGCTCTCCCCCGGACTGGCCGCGGCTGCCGCCCTCTCCGGGCTTCTCTACTACGCGGCCGCCTACTGGCTCTACGTCGCGGCGTTGCGATCGGTGCCGGCCGCCGTGGCGGGAAGCTACTTTAACGCGATCCCGGTGTTCGGCGTGACGTTCGCGTTCATCTTTCTCGGAGAGCGGCTGTCAGCCGTGCAATGGGCAGGGGCGGCGGTCATTCTCGCCGCGGTGTTCGAATTGGTCCGGCTGACACAGGACAGGGGGCGCCCCCGGGATGCTGGCCGACCGCGTGGCGCTCGCGTCACCTGACGCGCCTGCCCTCGCTATCGATGACAACTTCGCCGTCGTCCTTGGTGAAGGGGCCGATGTCCGGATTCGGTAGGATGTCGAGCACGGCCTCGGAGGGCCGGCAGGGCCTCGCGCCGAGCGGCGTGACCACGATCGGTCGGTTGATCAGGATCGGATGCTCCATCATGAAGTCGATCAGCTCGTCATCGCTCCACTTGGGATCGCCAATCAACGCCGAAGGCCCGGCAACGCAATGCCGCTCCCCGGAAATTCGGTTGAGCAGGTAGGCGAGCCCTGAGTTGACGTAGACCTGAATTAGGATCGGCACTGCGAGCAGCGCGATCACCATCGGCTGCGCGATGATCTGCTCGCCCTGGAAAGCAAAGAGCAGGACCAGGGTCGCAAGGAGCGCGATCAGGGAAAGCGGCTGCATCCGTGCGAGCAGCCTGTCGAGAGCGGCGTGGCCGCCTGAAGCCAGCAGCCGCGATCGGATTGCCTGGGCGACGATCACGGGCAGCACGATGTAGAGGACGACTAAAAGGAGCAGCGTGTCCCACGGCACGGTGATCGCCGACAGACCGAGCAGCAGGCCGACGATGGGCGCGAAAGCCACCACCATGATTGCATCGTTGAGCGCGACCTGCGAGAGCGTGAAATTCGGCTCGCCCTTCATTAGGGCCGACCAGACGAACACCATGGCGGTGCAGGGTGCTGCCGCGAGGATAATCAGGCCGGCAATGTAGGAGTCGATCTGGTCGGCGGGCAGGTAGGGCCGGAACAGCCAGCCGATAAAGAGCCAGCCGAGGAGCGCCATCGAGAACGGCTTGATCGCCCAGTTGATGAACAGCGTTACGCCGATGCCGCGCCAGTAGGTGCCAACCTTGGGGAGGGAGCGGAAATCGACCCTCAGCAGCATGGGCACGATCATCAGCCAGATCAGGACGGCGACAGGCAGGTTTACGCGGGCCACTTCGGCTGCGCGACCGCTCCAACGAAGCCAGGCATCAGGTAGCCCAGCGCGATGCCCGCCAAGATGCAGAGGGCCACCCATAGAGTCAGGTATTTCTCGAAGAAGCCGATGGCGGCGGGCACCTGGCGAGGTGCGGCGAGTGTGGTGTCTGTCATGATTTATCCTTCAGACGGCCCTGCTGCTCAGCAGCGGCAGGTAATGGCGTCGATGACCGGACGGCAGAGTTCCGGCGCGCCGTTGCAGCAATCCTCCATTAGGAAAGCCAGCAGATCGCGGAAACCTGTCATGTCCGCGGCATAGCGGATGGTGCGGCCGTCGCGCTCGGCGCGGATCAGTCCAGCCTGCGCAAGGATCTTCAGGTGCGAAGAGGTTGCGTTCTGGACGGTTCCGAGACGCTGCCCGATCTCGCCTGCGGGGAGTCCTTCAGGGCCTGCCTTCACGAGCAGCCGGAAGACATCGAGGCGAGTTTCCTGGCCTAGAGCCGCCAAGGCCGCAAGAGCTCCTGCGTTATCCATATATCTATCATCCCCGATATATCGGAGATAGCCCGTCAGCAGGGAAACATCAAGGTGCCGACATTGCCCCGGCTTGGATCCTCTCGGCACAATGTCCGCTTCTAGGCAGTCTCAGCGGTGGGCGGAATGACGAGAAAGGGGTCGTTGGCCGAACGTCGGCTTTCTGAGTTTCTCTGCCAGAACCGGACTGTCAGCAGACGGCCCCATTCCTGCCTTTGCGGTGCCGAGATTGAACCGGAAGTTCGGACGATCCAAACCTTCATGTCGATCTGCCGGAAGTTGTGCAGCGGGGTGGCAAGCCGCCGTACCGTTCGGCCACCTGTGTCTGACGCCCCGGCGCTTTATTCCACATCGTGTTTCGTTCAAATCGCTGTAGAATCGCTACGCAGTTCTAGCTGCCGAAAAGATCAGAGTCAGTCCGGAGGATTTTGCGGTGGACATCGCTTCCTGGCTGCGCGAATTGGGACTGGAGGAATACGCGTCGGCGTTCCGTGACAACGACATCGACGCGCAGCTTCTCCGGAAGCTGACGGGCGAGGATCTCAAGGAACTTGGCGTCGCTTCGGTCGGGCACCGCCGCAAGCTCATCGACGCCATTGCCGACTTGCTGAACCAGGAGGCCAATTCAGCGGGCAGCCTGCCGAACCCTGATCAGCTTGAACACCCGCCGACCGCCGTTTCGTCGGGGGCCGGTGCCGAGCGTCGGCAACTGACCGTCATGTTTTGCGACCTCGTCGGCTCGACAGCTCTGGCGTCGCGTCTCGACGTCGAGGATCTTCGCGAGATTATCGGCGCGTATCAGCAATGCGTATCCGATACAATCAAGCGGTTCGGCGGCTTCGTAGCCAAGTATATGGGCGACGGCGTGCTCGTTTATTTCGGCTATCCGCAGGCTCATGAAGACGACGCTGAACGAGCCGTACGGGCGGGGTTGGCACTGACCGACATGGTCGGCCAGCTTGACCCGTCCGACCCGCTGCAAGTGCATATCGGCATCGCTACCGGGATCGTGGTCGTCGGAGACATTGTCGGCTTTGGTGAGGCTCGCGAACGAGGCGTGGTCGGTGAGACGCCAAATCTTGCGGCCCGGCTGCAGGGTTTGGCCGAGCCGAACACAGTGGTAATCGGGCAGCGAACGCGTCTCCTCCTCGGCCACCTCTTCGATTTTCGTGATCTCGGCACCGTCCAGGTCAAAGGCTATTCCGAGCCAATCAGCGCCTACCAAGTTCTTCGACCGAGCGCCGTCGACAGTCGTTTCGAGGCATTGCGCGGAGAACGGCTGACGCCCCTTGTGGGCCGCGAGACAGAAGTGGAAACCCTGCGCCGCCGCTTGCAGCGCGCAAAGGGCAAGCAGGGCCAGGTGATCCTGCTCTCGGGAGAGCCGGGCATCGGCAAGTCGCGTATCACGGTTGCCATCCTGGAGGAGATTGCGCACGGGCAGCACACGCGCCTCTGCTATTTCTGCTCACCGCATCATAGCGGCAGCGCCCTCTACCCGATCATCCGCCAGCTTGAACGCGCCGCTGCGATCGACCCAGACGACAGTACGCCGGCGAAACTCGACAAGCTGGAGGCGCTTCTCTCCGCCACCTCGACTTCGCCGGAAGACTGCAGCCTGCTCGCAGATCTGCTCTCTCTGCCGAGCGCGGGGCGTTTCCCGACAGTGGATCTCAGCCCGCAACAACGAAAATCGCGGACGCTGCAAGCGCTGGTCCGGCAATTGGAGGCGCTCGCCCGAGGCGGGCCCGTTCTAATGATCTTTGAGGATGTGCATTGGATCGATCCGACCAGCCTGGAGCTTCTCGGTCGAATCGTAGAACGCATCCGGCTGCTGCCCGCGCTACTCATAGTGACGTTCCGGCCCGAGTTCACCCCTCCCTGGACCGGACACGCGCACGTCTCGACGATGACGCTCGGCCGCTTGGGACAGCGCGACGGGGTGACGCTGGTCGAACAAGTGCTCGGCGAACAACACTTGCCTGCGGAAGCCATAAGGGAAATCGTCGAGCGCACGGACGGCGTGCCGCTTTACCTTGAGGAGTTCACGAAGGCAGTGGCAGAAACCTGCGCGGAGGGAGACCACGCGCCGTTGACAGCTTCGGCGAGGGCCGTTGGCGTCCCGGCCACCCTGCACGCGTCCCTCATGTCCCGGCTCGATCGATTGGGCGCGGCGAAAAACATAGCACAGATCGGCGCGGTTATCGGGCGGGAGTTCTCGCATGATCTGTTGGCTGCGGTTGCACCGTATGGGGCAACTGAGCTGCAGGCGTTCATCGATCAGCTCTCCTCGTCCGGGCTGATCTTCCGGCGGGGCACGGCGGCCGATGCATTGTATCTCTTCAAGCATGCCCTCGTGCAGGACGCGGCCTACAACACGCTCCTGCGTCATCCCAGACAACAGTTACATGCCAAGATCGCTCGGACTCTGGAAGAGCGGTTCCCGGCGCAGGCCGCCCGCGAACCGGAGGTGCTGGCCCATCATCTTGCGGAAGCGGGGCAAGTGGCCCGTGCGATCGACTACTGGCTCATCGCGGGCAAGCAGGCTGCCCAACGCTCCGCA
Organism: Borborobacter xinjiangensis; assembly: GCF_047739745.1. NCBI lineage: Bacteria > Pseudomonadati > Pseudomonadota > Alphaproteobacteria > Hyphomicrobiales > Phyllobacteriaceae > Borborobacter > Borborobacter xinjiangensis. The sequence goes on from NZ_JBLLVA010000035.1 coordinate 24,750, forward strand.
AACCTGGAGGCAATCGACCACTTTTCGAGAGCTTTGAAGATGCTGGATTCTCTTCCGCCAGGATCAGAGAAGGACTGGAAGGAACTCGCTTTACAGACGGCAATCGGAACGGCGCTGATTTCGGTTCACGGATATGCTGCCCCGCAAACCGGGGCAGCATACGATCGCGCACGCGTCCTTTGCCAGAAATTTGGGGACGCCGCCGCGCTGCATGCGACGCTGAGCGGCGAGTTCGTTTATCACTTCGTCCGTGGCGACTACGAAATGATGCGGCAGTTGACCAAGGACGCCCGGGAGACTGCCGGGCGCACTGGAGACGATGCGCTTCTGCTGGCTGGGCACCGCATGGGCGGCATGACGGCGATGCACTTCGGATCCTTCATGGAGGCTGAACGCGAATTTGAGACGATCCTACGCCTCTATGACCCCGCCCGACACCGTCCGCCGCCGGTTCTCTATGTGCATGACCCGAAAATTTCAGCGCTCGCCTACTTGGCGATCGTCAAATGGATTCTCGGTAACCCGGATCAGGCACGAAGTTTGGCCATCGACGCGCTTCACTATGCCGAAGAGCTGAACCAGGCGAATCTCACCGCCCACGTCAGAACATACGCGGGCGCGGGACTCGATGAGCTTCTTGGTGAAACCGCGGCGGTGCGCGGCCATGCTGACGCTATTGTTGGTCTGGCCGACCAGCACAGCCTGCACTACTGGCGACTGAACGGTCTATTCCTGCAGGGTTGGGCGATCGCCCAGAACGGGTCCTTTGAGGAAGGTCTGACGCTCATGCGCCAGAGTTTGACTGGTCGGTCCGCCTTGGGCGTGAGTTGGTATCATGTCCGTTATCTTTGCATGCTGGCGACGACACTCCACGCGTCCGGGGCAACGAAAGCTGGCATGCTCGTCGCGCGGGCTAAGGACCACGCCGCTCGCCACGATGAGCACATGTGGGACGCCGAACTCGAGCGGACCGAGGCCGAGTTTGCGCGCCCGCGTTCCGGCAAGGGATGTGAAGCCTTCTTCTTGTCGGCACTCGCGACGGCGCGACGCCAGAACGCCAAGTCATTTGAGCTGCGCGCCGCTGTTGGCCTCGGCAAGCTCTGGAGCAGGCAGGGCCGCTGCGCAGAATCCCGCGATTTGCTCGGTTCGGTCTATAACTCGTTTACCGAAGGATTTAATACCCGCGATTTAACTCAGGCCAGGCAATTACTCGACAGACTACACTGACATACGTTGTGGCAGAGCACCCTCGGCCCGTCGGCTCGCCACCAAGTTGACTCCGACACGCGGCAACGCACGAACCGTGCGTGAAACTCGCAAACATTAAGAACATGCCATTCACGCAACGGTCATGCGCGCCGGTTGACTATCGCGTTATGAACGAGCGCGCGTCGCCGAAGGTGATGCTGCGCCCCTAAACAACGGTCCCCGTGACCATGCGGGGCAGCAAGCATCCGCCGCCGCGTTCAAGCTCGAAGGAATGCCCGGCTTGGGGGCACCGTTCGTCCCTCTGCGTCGGTGATGGCGCTGGGCAGTCGGCGCTGCGTCCGCTTCTGCCAGCTTCCTATGACTGCAGTGGGTCGTCAACGGAACGGCTGCTGTTGACAGCTTGATCCCAAAGCTGGCGGACTGCTTTTGATGCGGTGGACGGCTCTCCTCCCTCCCTGCGGTATGATCGCGGGGCCAGAGCCGGAGGAGAGCTACGATGGGCAACGTTACGACTATTGGTCTGGATATTGCGAAGTCTGTGTTTCAAGTCCACGGCGTGGATGCGGCGGGCGAGGTTGTCGTTCGCAGGAAGCTAACCCGTGGGCGCGTGCTGGCATTCTTCGAGAACTTACCCCGATGCCTGGTCGGGATCGAGGCCTGCAGTGGGCTCGCGAGCTCATCGCACGTGGTCATGATGTGCGGTTGCTGCCGGCCCAGTATGTGAAGCCATATCTGAAGCGGCAGAAGAATGACGCTGCAGACGCAGAGGCGATCTGTGAGGCGGTGACCCGGCCGACGATGCGCTTCGTGCCGGTGAAGTCCCCCGAGCAGCAAAGCGTTATGATGCTGCACCGGGTTCGGTTGATGCTGAACCGCCAGCGGACACAGATATCGAACGCGCTGCGGGCGCACCTATCTGAGTTCGGGGTCGTGGCGCCGATCGGGCGGAATGGAGTCGAGCAGCTCCTCGCGGTCATCAACGACGAGAACGACGCCAGGATACCCGCTGACGCACGGCTATGTCTGCGCATGCTCCAGGCGCAGCTCAAGGTCGTGAAGGCGCAGATCCTCGAGAACGATCGCAGGGTCCGGGCGAATGCACGAAAGACCGAGCTTGGTCGACGGTTGATGGAGATCCCGGGCGTGGGCCCGCTGCTGGCGAGCGCGTTCGTCGCCACCATCGCCGATCCGCACGCTTTCAAGTCGGGGCGATGCCTCTCGGCCTGGATCGGGCTCGTTCCCAAGCAGAACTCAAGTGGGGGCAAGGAGAAGCTCGGCAGCATCTCCAAAGCCGGAAATCGCTACCTGCGCCAGCTGCTCGTGGTCGGAGCGATGGCGGTCATCCGCTATGCCGAGCGGAACGGGACCAGGCGGCCATGGCTCGTGCAATTGATGGCACGACGAACGACGAAGGTGGCGGCGGTTGCGCTGGCTAACAAGACGGCCCGCATGGTCTGGGCATTGATGACAGGCGGCGAGCGCTACAGGGAGCCGCCCATCGCATAGAACGAGACAAGGCGCGCGATCGCCGACGAGGTTGGAAAGGGCGGACAGGAGCTAATGCACAAAGCCGGTTGAAACCGCCGGATCAGGAAAACCCACTGGGGCCGTGCACTTCGAGTGCGAGCTTTCGATCGGGACCTGAGCCGCGCGAATGGCATTATGGCCAGCGGCACATGAAAAGCCGCACCTACAGGTCGGATACATGGCCGCACCAACCAGCGACTGCAAAAGGCTCAAAGAAACCCTTGCCAACGGAGAGCCGTCCATACACGGCCCCCGATCGGCCTACATGAATCCTTGCCGCAGGGGTCTGGAACGGTCCCGACGGACCGGGTTGGGGTGGGAAGAAGACAGTCCGGTTTGTGACGGAATTTCAAGAAAGCTGACTCACAATGTTGCGCTACGCAACGGCACGTGGGCGCCTGTAAAGCCGAACAGGTTTGCCGGGCGCACGTGAGATGATGCCTTTGGCTTCGAGATCAAGCTGGACGGCCTTCAGCCACCATCCAGCTGTCTTAGCCTGCAGGAACGGCGCCGCCAGAAATGCTTTGCTGGATACGAGGCTCGGAAGGGAAGCTGATTGTAGTTGAGACGTACCCGACCAAAGGGCACGGCTCGCCCGCTCGGGCTTTATGAGGTGCAAAACTCAGGAGTTGTACAACGTCGGCGGTCAGCCGAACTGTGATTCAACGCCGGACCAGCAATCTTTCCAGCGCTTCGGCGACAAGGGCGGGAACGCCCTTCGGGTCATCAAGATATGCGGTTTCGAGCAGGCCGTCTGAGAGAGCGACAAGCAGCGAGGCGGTGACGGAAGGGACCGCATCGCCATCGGCGGCAAGAAGCTTCCGGAGACTATCGTGATACCACGCGCGGCGCGCATCAATGGCCTGCCGCACAGGGCTGGTCGGGTCGGGATACTCGGCCGCCGCGTTGAGAAACGGACACCCACGCCAACCTCCCGCGACCACGGCCTCGCTGATGCGCCCCATGATAGCCGCGATCATCGCTCGCGGCGATTGCTCGGGAAGCGCTGAAACGGCGTCCCGCCCAAGCCGGTCCTGCTCCTCGATATAAGTGAGAACGAGATCATCCTTCGACGGGAAGTGGTTGTAGAAGGTCGCCTTAGCCACGCCCGCCTCCGCGATGATGCGGTCGATGCCGACTGCACGAATGCCCTCGGCATAGAAGAGACGGGTAGCGGTATCGAGCAGGCGGCGGCGCGCGGTGCTTGCTCCAGACTCGTTCGGCGAAACGGTTTTGTTCATGCGCTTGACTCTAACAGACAGGTCTGTATTCTGCAAATAGACAGACCTGTCTGAATAGGAGATGATGATGCAGACGAACGAGACAGCCGCGATCATGCGCAGGTTCAACCAGGCGTTCCGCGATCATGAGCCCGCGATTCTCAAAGACCTGATCGCCCCGGACTGCGTAATGGAGTCTATTCAGCCCGCACCTAACGGAACACGATACGAAGGCTATGACGCCTGCCTCGTGTTCTGGGAGGTCCTCGCCACCGACCCGACTGCTCATTTCGACGTCGAAGACACAATCGCGATGGGCGACCGCGCCATCATCCGCTGGCGTTTTAATTTCGGCGACGGTGAATCGGTTCGCGGCGTCAACCTGATGCACGTCCGTCACGGACGGATCATCGAGGCGCTGGGTTATTCAAAAATCCCCGGCCAGTCGGCGCCGCTGCCTGAGTGACAGCAACAATCCATCAGCGTTTCAAGGAGGAAAGCTCATGATTATCATCGCTGGCTACACTCGCACCGACGCTGCGAAGCGAGAGGGCGCCGTGGAAGCCTTCAAGAGCATGGTCGAACGCGCGAGGGCGTATGACGGCTGTCTCGACTTCTCCATAAGCGCGGACGCGCTCGATCCGGAGCGCGTCAATCTCTTCGAATGCTGGCGCGACCAGACCACGCTGGACGCCTGGCGCAAGGTCGCGAAGGGAGGACCGAGGGGAAAACCCCGGGAGGTGGCTGTAAGCCTCTATCGCACCGACAAGTCCGAAAAGCCCTTCTAGGCCCTGATCTCAAGAGGTGAAACGATGAATGCCGACAGCAAGACCACCTTCGAAATAGTCAACCGTTTCCATAATGCGTTCGAAAAGCATCGCCCCGAAGACCTCGACGATCTGATTGGTGAAGGCTGCGTTCTTGAGAATACGACGCCCTCACCGGATGGAGCGCGCTACGAAGGGCGTGAGGCTTGCCTCGACTTCTGGAAGGGGATTGCATCCTCTGCGAACCTCGTCTTCGAAGCCGAGGAGATTGGGGCCAACGAGGATCGCGGGATCATCCGATGGCAGCTCCGTTGGGGCGAGAGCGCGACGGATCGGGTTCGGGGGGTGAACATCATGCGCGTTCGGGACGGAAAGATCGTTGAAGGTCAGGGATACGTGAAGGGATAGGGCATGCCCCTACTCACGGTCTCGCGGGCGTCTTGTGGGATCAAATCGGCTGTCGCAATAGCCCCAAAACTTGCGACAGATGTGATCCAACACCACAGCCACATGCAAGGCCCGCTTTAAGCGTCCTAACCTTCTCCCATGAACGTCCGACTTGCGGTCGGACGCTGAACGGCAGCTTGTCGCTAAACATAGCTGATACCTGACGGTCCGGAATCAGCCCCCGAGCGGCGAAATCCGATTTCCCTACCACTGAGGCCTCTCTCCTCCGCAGTGGTATCAATGGGTGGTTTTCTGTCGGTCAGCTTTTGGAGGGGCACCACCAAGAAGCGGCATTTGTCGGATTGCCAACGTTGGCCGATAGTCCACGCTCACTTAAGGCCGTGCCCGGGCCGACGTGCGGCTCTCACTGTTCCGCTGCTCCCGCCTCCACAGAAGAAGCGGTCGCCGCCATCGGATTCGAGCCCCGAAACGCCGGTTCCTGGCGGCATGTCCAGTCGCTCAAGCACTTCACCCGTTTCCGGGTCGATGCGGCGGAGATCGCTCCCACTGTCTTCCCACGTGCCGTGCCAAAGCTCGCCGTCTACCCAAGTGACGCCGGTGACGAATCGATCGGATTCGATCGTGCGCAGCACTTCTCCGGTCTCGGGATCCACCTGATGGATCTTGCGCCCGCGATGCTGCCCTACCCAGAGCGAGCCCTCCGCCCAGGCCAGCCCCGAGTCACCACCACCCCCGGGCGCGGGTATTGTGGCGACAACCTCGCCGGTCTTGGGATCGATTTTTCGGATCACGGCATCGGCAATCTGGAACAGGTGCTCGCCATCGAAAGCGGTCCCTGCATGGGCGGCGACATCGAGCGATCTCAAGATTTCTCCGCTTTCGGGATCGAGAGCATTCAGCCTGTCGCCGGTTGCGAACCAGATCTGATTGCCGTCGAAGCTGACGCCGGCCACGTCGTTCACATCGGGAAAGGGACCATATTCACGGATGATTTCGGCAGCTGAATGTTTCATGTCCTTCTCCTAGCTGGAAATTCCCGCGACGGGGAGCAACAAGCTTGTCGGAAATCCCGGCACACTGGACGCGATCCAGCGACAGGCCCGACCGCGCCCGAAGGCTTCAACCAGGCCGTCATGGGCAAGCTCTTCAAGTGCCCGCTGCACTGTACGCGGGCTTACGCTCAACGCCAACGCCAATGCCGAACTCGACCAAGCTTCGCCGTCGCCGAGCAGAGCGAGCACTTCGGCATGATCGCCTTCGACGGGCGGCGCCAGCACGGCAACACTGCCCGCAGCGTGGGGCCGCAGAACAAAACCCCGCTTGGTTGCACTCAGCGCCGCCAGCGGTTTGATCGCCTCTCGCAGCCGGGCCATTTCGACACGCAGTCGCGCGCGGTGCGATTCGTCGGCATGCCGTGCCCGGAAAGCGCGTTTGAGAAGCGTTTCGCGCGGTACATCCTCGGGCCATACCTCCGCAAGGGCACGGATGAGTGCGAGCAGCACCGGACGGGCGGCGAGCGGAACGATCTTTGTCCCTGCACGCACGATGTTGCGGCAGGCGTCCACAATGAGCGTATCAGAGGCCAATAGCCTTTCGACCTCTTCGAGATGGAGCAGCCGCTCCACATCGCGTGCCACGAAGCGCGCCGCCGGCGCCCCGAACGCCCGCACTGCCTGGTCGACCTCGGCCACAAGAGCTGGAATGCGCGCGTGTTCCGCTGCCCGTCTTGCCCGTTTCAGAGCGGTTCTCGCTGGCTCCGTCCTGATGCGACGGATGGCTATGCCCGCCACCACCAATTCGCGCCCGACCAGCGAAGCGGGTGGCAGAACGCCGGCATCGAACTCCGCAAGCACCTCTTCGGCTTCATCGAGACGACCGATCAGGAGAAGATACCGGGCTTCGAGATAGCCAGCGTGCGCTGCGTTCCATCGGTCGCCTGACGCTTCGAGTACCGCCCGCGCTGCGTTGAGCGTTTGCAATGAGCGGCCAAGATCGCGCGTAACAAGGGCGATTTCGGCTTCGGCGACGGCACAACGCGCACGGGCCACAGGCTCTTTCGGGCCGAAGGTACGTGCCGCGCTTCGCAGAAGCTCCCTGGCGCGCGTGAGGTCGCCGAGCTGAGCCATCGCGATGCCACGCAACGCCAGTGCGGGTGGATCATCGCGCAATGCGACCCTCTTCAGCGCAGCGAGGGGGTCGCCAGCCGAGAGAGCGCGTGCAGCGGCAGTGATCAGAGAGTCCACTGAAATCCCGTCACACTTGTAACTCTCACCCGACCCTCTGCCCGAGCTAGCCTCTTGGTATCGCAACCGCTGGAAACGGCGAATACGATGAGAGGACCGGAAATGACAATGCGCACAGCAACAGAAATGGTCGCTTCGTCGCCCAGGCCGGCGGTCGATGCGGCACGCCGGCTAGGGCTTGCCGCCGCCCCGACCTTCGCGCTGATGGCCTGGATTTCTGCCGTCGGCTCGCCCGGCATGACGATGTGCTTTGCCGTCTCGGCTTTCGTACCGATCAACGACATGGCCCTCATGTACGTGCTGATGAGCCTCTTCCACCTATCGCCGTGGATGAAGCTCCTTTCCGCCCGTTCGCAGCGCCCCAACACGCCCGTCATTCAAACCGAAGGAGACTGACAATGCAACACGCTATTGTTTTACGCGATGACTGGCTGGCCGCCCGCCGGGACCTCCTGAAAGCTGAGAAGGAACTGACGCGTCTTCGCGACAAGGTCGCTCGTGAGCGGCTCGCCCTACCCTGGGTGCGCATCGACAAGGAATACGTGTTTGACACGCCCGAGGGCTCGCGCACGCTGGCCGATCTCTTCGACGGTCGATCGCAACTTCTGGCGCAGCATTTCATGTTCGCGCCGGGATGGAAGGAAGGCTGCCCGAGCTGTTCCTACATGGCCGATCACACCGATGGGATGAACAAGCATCTGGCGCATCACGACGTCACCATGATCGCCGTCTCGCGCGCGCCGCTTGCCGAGATCGAGCGCTACCGCAAACGCATGGGCTGGCAGTTCAAATGGGTGTCGTCCTTCGGCAACGACTTCAACTACGACTTCCGCGTCAGCTTCACTCCCGAGGAGGTCGCCAGCGGGCACATCGACTACAATTTCGGCGAATGGCAGGAAACCGGCGAGGAATGGCCCGGCGTCAGCGCCTTCTATAAGGACGACGCGGGCGAGGTCTTCCGCACCTATTCCACCTACGGGCGCGGCGTCGAGGTGATGATGGGCACCTACAACATGCTCGATCTCGCTCCGAAGGGCCGCAACGAGGCCGAGGGAATGGACTGGGTGCGCCGCCACGATCGCTACGAGTAGCCGCCCCAGAGAGCATGGGCACGATGACCTGCTAGCAACGAGAAAATGAGTTGATTGCCGGATTCGACGGGATTCCGGCAATTGCCTTTCGTTCTATGAATCCGTGGCTCGGCCTCGTGTCCAGTAGCCACAAAAATGGGCAGACGGAACATGATCTGGCTCTTGCGGCACAATCAGGAACTGATGTCGGCACGACCTGCCAGGCGGCAGGATAACCGAATGCGGCGCAATCGCCGCAGTTTTGCTCAGTCGTCGCGTCCGCTTCCAGGAACAGCAATACGATTTCGATGGCTGGAATGCGCCGAATGGCAGCTTGTCGGAAATCTCGGACAGAAGCGGACAGTCCGGTTTCGGCCGCGACCATCGGATCTCATTCCGCGACCATAGCTGTGGCGCATCCATCGGGCGCCGATCAACCAAACGGATTCGCTTCAGGCAATGCTTGCCTGCTGTTGGATTCACTTATGGCGGCCGAGCCAGGACCCGAGTGTTGAGTGCGTCAAGGTTGACGGTAGAGGCAACGCAGATCACTGGACCCGGTGAAATTTCGGTTGGCTCTTCCGGCCGCCGATCCGCCGGACAACTAACCCGACATCGCTGTCATTCTCATCCGACGGCTGCGTGGCCGCCGCGGTTCCGCTTTTACCTGGACATTCATGACTTCTCTTTCAGCTTACCGCGACCAGTGGTTCGGCAACATCCGCGCCGACCTGCTCGCAGCACTTGTCATACCAACGGCAAACTGAATTCTGATCATGCGGGAGATTTCTGTGATTGCCTCCCTCGCGCGGCGCTCTACCTCCTCTGTACGACATCTGGGAGGCACCTATGAAGAGAACTGAAACTCGCGACGCGCTTGTCGACAAGGGTCGC
>NZ_JBLLVA010000036.1:0-33720 GCF_047739745.1 Borborobacter xinjiangensis
GGCCCGGTCCGCTGCGCCGGATATGGCAATATCCCGCCCCCGTTGCAAGGAGGCGGGATTTTTGATGCGGCAGCTCAGTTGCGCAGCACGGCGTCGGTCTGTTCTGCAACTGCCGGCGCGGCGCAGCGCTGTCGAGTATCCTATCACGTCGAGTGCAAAGTCCGATTCGGCGGCGCGAAGCCGGCAGGCAAACTGTGCCGGAAAGGGGCCGACACCAGACGGTCCGGTTCAGCCGAGTTTGCGCGGTAAGCCGCCGATGGCGTATTCGCGCCCCGAATGACCACTATTGGCCCAAAGCTTACCTTGTAGTTTTCAGAGGGCCAAAGATGGACACCATCTCATGCCTTGATTAATTCACGTCTCGTCCTGTCACAGTAGAGTTTACGATCCAATACTTTCCAGTTCCCGCTTAATCCCTGCATGAAGTCATAGGTACTTTACCAAGTTGCAATCCACAGGTAGCGTCCGCGCCAGTGCACGCATGCGGGGAGGATGTATGGCGCGAGACTACAAGCGTGATGCCATCAGGTTGCTTTTCCTTCTCAACGTTGGCAAAACGGAAAACCACAACGAAGATATGGTCGGCACTTATCCGCATGTCTTCGGCGGCGAAAAGCGCCTTCAGGCTATGGACTTCTGGGTGCGCTATCCTGACTACCTGGCGCTTGAACTAATCTCTCAGCACGAAAAGAGCGGTGACACGGCCAAGCTCGAGATAGCCAGGGCGATATACGACGACGGCGAGCCGTCTCTCCGCACGATCCCAATGCTGCGGAAGCATTTCGGCGCCTACGAGCCGCTCGACACCGCGTTGGCATTGCTCGAGTGCCGGGGTCTCGTGAGGCCCGAGCGCCGAAAGACTGCCGTCGGGCATTCGCACTTCTTTTTCTTGACCAAGAAGACCGAAGAGTTCTGCGATGCGATCGCGAAGGAATTCCCGCTGCTCGGCTGGTATCGTGACCGCGCTCGGCTGGTCGTCGATGTCGCCGGACCCCGTCGTGGCAACGAACTAAAAGCCGTCCAGCATTCGACGCGCCAGTATCACGACACCGCCATCATGAACTACATCCCCACTATCACGGACCTCGTGAAGTCCAAGCTCGACCAGTTCGGAAGCCCAGCATGATCAACACAGACATCAGTGCCTGGTATGACGCGATCGCCAAGAAGGCTGGCGTAAGCAGGGGCGACGCGAAAGAGGTACTCGACCGCAACTCCATCAAGCCGATCATCCGGCCCGCCGTTCCGCAGCGGGTGCGGATACTGTCACTACGGTTCACTGGCAAGAAAGCCGGAATTCTCAACGACGAGATCGACTTCGAGTGGAAAGACCTCGGTCCCGGCCTCCATGCCATCGTTAGCGACAGCAATTTCAGAGGCAAAACCACACTCCTGAGATTCATGCAGCTCGGGCTCGTCGGGCGCAGCTCCCTGGCGAAAGACATGGAGCGCTGGTTCGAGACGATGACGCTGCGGTTCTCGGTCGACAACGACGTTTTCGAGACCCGGATCCAGGACTTCCATGCCCAACGCGGCACTTTGGTGCAGCTGAAGAACAGCCGCGAGTTCGTGGTATCGACATTCCAGGACGCCACGTCGTTCGAGACCGCGATGGAGACGTTCTTCTTCGACAAGCTTGGGCTTAATTCAACCAGGATCGTGGTAAACCAGAAGGGTAAGGACATCGCGCAGGATCATGGCTGGCTATGGCTCTCGTCGGTCCTTGCTATCGACCCGAACCCCGAGAACATTTTCGGCGATAGCCCGGCCGGGGTCGGTGGCATGGAAACCTACCTCATGCGGATGTTCATCGGTCTGCCTTGGGTGGGGACCCATACGACCATCAAGGCAGCGATCAAGGGAATCGGCATCCAAGGCGAGCGCGCCGGACAGGCCGCCGCACGGAGCCAGAGCGCGGCACGGCAACGGCTGACCGAACTGGAAGCGGAGCGGGAGAAGGTCGGCAAACGGCTTGCCGGGCCGGATAGGGTCGAGGCGGTTGTATCCAGGGAACGAACCGCGATCCATCGGTTGGCGGCGGTTTCCGCCGAAATCCATGCCCTTACTCGAAGGCACGCCGATCTCGCGTTCGACCTGTCTGCTGCCGAGGAGGCGGTCACCTATGCTGTGCGAGAACGGCACGGCTTCGACGAGGCGCGACAGGCCGGAGCCGTTTTCCGGCTGTTGCGCCCGGAATATTGCCCCAGCTGCGACGAGGTTTTCACCGACGACCTTCGAGAGGAGCGGCAGCAGCACCATGACTGCATCGTCTGCGGCCGGCAGGAACCGAAAGGCGAAGAAGACTTGACGGGCGTGCGGGAAGCGCTCGTAGAGCGGGAAGACGATGCCAAGAGCCAGTTCGGCAAACTCAAGGGAACCCAGAAAAAACTCGAGGGGGACCTGACGACCAAGAAAGCCGAGCGCGAGGGCCTCGAGATCGAGCTCACAAACCTGCAGAAGGAGATCGCCGCCTCCGACGCGCCGACGGAAGCTTGGAAGGAGACGCTGAAGCTCGACGCACAGATCGAGGAAGTCCGTCGACTGACGGGCGGCGAAGCCCCGGCGTCAAACGACGATCTGAAGGTGCTCAACGCCGCCGACGCCGTAACGACCTCGTTCTTCGCGGACGAGCAGAAGGCTATCCTGGCGGACGTTGCGGCCGAGGCGACGAAGTTCGCCCGATCCTTCGGAATGATCATGCTCGAGAGCATCGAATTCCAGGGTACCCGCATGAAGCTCCGGAAAGCGGGCGGGCAGCAGTACTTTGGCGATTGCCAACCAGGAGAGCGCAAACGGCTCAAGATCGCCACCGTCCTCGCGATGCTGCGCGTGAGCGAAGCGCGAGGGGTGGGCCGCCACCCCGGCCTGCTTTTCATCGATTCCCCGCGCACCGACGAGACCGTCGACGACAACGTCTCGGAGATCGTAAAAGGCCTCGCCGCGCTCTCGGACGAAATGCCATATGTCCAAGTTTTCGTCACCAGCCTCGCCGTACCGGCAGTCCTCGAGCATGTTTCTTGCGATAATGTAAGGAAGTCTCGCGAAGACGAATGGATGTGGTGAGAAAGGCAGATGTCCCTCGATAGTGCGTTGATGGGCTTCCTGCAGCGGAACGAGCCGTATGACGCGGTTTCGTTCGGCGGCCTCGACGCGCTCTTGCTCAAGGGACGCGAAGCGGGGGCATCCAGCGCCCCCGAACTCTTCTTCGATCTCGTCGCGCCGCATCGCGACGAGCGCGCCGTCGAAGTCGACTCTTTCCTGGCTGACCTTGTCGAGGAGACTGCTTCCGACCTCGCTCTCCTAGAGCTCGCCGCCCGCTTCGCACATCGACCGGTCCTCACGCCGGAACCCGTGAAGCGGATTTTCAAGCGCTTCCTTTCGCTTTTCGAAGATCGCTCAAACAGCCGGTCGACGAGGATTGCCGCTTTGAAAGGCGCCTATCTGACGGCGGTGGGCCACGAGCGTCAGTTGACCCGACTGAGTGCCGCCATCACGGAGATCGACGACGAAAGCGAGCTGGCGATAGTCCCGTATGCCGCCAAGATCGCAGGCTTGGTGCTTTCGACACGCGATGACCGCGGGCTGGTCGAATTCCTGCACGCTTACGAACGCTATCCCGACTGTGCCGACCAAGTAAAGCTGGAGCTGGGACTTCTAGCGCTTGGCAAAGCCTTGGCGGCCACTGATGCAGATGATGCGATGTCGGCATTACTCGAGGCCCGCGATCACTTTTCCGGGGCCGCCGAGGTGCGCGATAGCCGCTACGAAGCCAAGAGTTTCGCATTGGCGATCGATCTGCTGACAGGTTTCATCAAGTCCCGCGACTTATCCAGCTTCCAGGATACCCTCGCCAAGTTGACGGAGGCGGCATTTGCCTACGATGCCTATATCACGCAGGCTGATCCCGGTCCGCTGCTCGGACACGTGGCCGCGCAGACCTCCGCATTCACTACACTGTCCATCCGCCTGGCGCATCTGGCCGACAGCCTGACTAAGCGGACATGGCTTCACGCTGCGGCGGTGATCAACGACCAGCTTCTCTTCGCCTACAACGCCAGCTCCATGGTGTTCGGTCCTGGTGACGGTGGCGGAGTCGAGTTGCTGATCCGGCCCAGAATCGAGAAAAGCCTCGTCGACAATCACCTGTTCATGGCCGCGATCCGTGAATGGCTTGCGGCCTACGCCGGGGGTATCGACGACGATCTCGTGCGGGACATCCGGGCGTTCGCGGAGCGATCCGCGGACCCTACGGACGCGGAAGCCGCCAGCCCTTTGGCCTCCGCCATACTCGATCGGGCGGCAGACAAGGTCGGGTTCACTGAACTCGAGGACGTTCTCCTGTTTCGGATGGACAGGGTGCGCGAGCGGACCACGCGATATATCATCGAGGCAATCCAGACGATCGAGACGGCCTTCTCCGAGCTGCCGGACTTCCAACATGCGGAATACAAGGCGGGGTTCATGGACCTCGCTCATGGTGTTCTGTGTTTCGCGGAAGATCGGCTGAACAGCTCCTACGAGCAAAATCGCCAGGCAGGGTATCTTTTCCAGCACATGAAAGCGAACCCGATCGAGAAGGACCTCCAGCAGGACTTCCATTCCTGGAGCCGCTCGAGGGGCATGGCGATCGACGACGAGGTTAAAGGGAAGGGCGGCGGGCGCGCCGACCTCCGGTACGTCTACAAGTCGTGCGAGATTGTCATCGAGGTCAAACAGGAGACCGACGACGCCTCCTTCGACGCGCTGCTCGCCGGATACGGCAGCCAGACCAGCCAGTACCAGGTGACCAACGCGCGTCTGGGCATGTTACTGGTCCTGGACAAGACGCGACCGGGTGAGGAACCCGAACATCTCGAGTTCATCTACAGCCCCATGATCCTCACCAGAGGACCTTCAGATTACGGTATCCTGGTGGTCAAGATCGCCGCATTGCGCCCCAAACCTTCCGAAGCGTCACGGTGATCCGGACTTTGCCGGGGGCGGCGGGCGGGCCAGGGTTGCGAAACTGCGCCGGCTGACGGGCTTCCCCTGTTACAATCGAATGAGGTTCTTGGCTGACTCATCCGATTGTAACATTCCGGGGCGCCAGGCCGAGCTTTCAATCGTCGATGTCTACCTACTTTCCGAGCGCCTTCGTCAGTAGTTCGTTTAGAGGGGTCAACGCTCCCCATTGCGCTTTGGCGTTTCTCCGCTCGACGATCGGCCAGAACCTCGAAGAGAAATAGATCGCCGCCTGCACGTAAGGAGACAGTGTTCCGTAGATTCCAATTAGGTTTCTCCGGCGAGCAGCATCGCCATACCGACCGACATAGATGGCCGCGGTCGCTCTCGTCGCCTCGTGAACGGAACCGTCCCGGAGGAGCGCGATTGCCGTCTTGATCGGAGCATCGTCCAGCGGCGCGCGGGTTATGAGCGCAGCCAGTATCCACATCAGCTGCCAATCGACCAGGGACCGATCCGCGAGGCGCCCGCAGAGAAAGTCATAGACCTGCTGGTCCGGCAGGAACTTGGAAAGATAGGAAACGTAAATCTGTGTCATCGACGGACGTTTCGCGAAAGCGTCGAGGACGTGCGCCACCGCGTAGTCGGACTCGGCTTTGGCGAACAACGGAAGACAGAAGCGCTCAATGGTTTCCTCGTGCCCCGGGTGGTCGGTGATCGCGTCGAACAACACCATCGTGGCCTCGAGCTCGAGGTCCTCGGCCGGTTCCTCGCCATTGTCCTCGCGTTGGTCGGCGGGTTCCTCGTCCTCGTCTTCCCATTCCGACTGGAAGCCGTAGTCGACATCGAATTCCTCTTCGTCGATCTGTCTCGATATCTCCTGCACCGCCTCGTCGAACAGAGCCTCTAGGTCCGGCTCCTCGGTGTTTAATGCCGATTTGGGCATGATCACGGACTTCGCCTCGTTGAGGACGAGATCATACGCACGAAGCTCCGGTATCAACTGCCTCATCAACCGATCTGCGGCATCTACGCTTGGCAGGAAGATGTATATGTCGTCGACATACCGTGCGGAGGGGATGTCGATATCGGCGAGAAAGCGGTCGATCGGCTCCATGTAGAAATTTCCGAGCAGGTCCGAGGGGTAGATGCCCTGGATGATGCCCCTCGAACTTCTTTCCCCCGTGTAGGCGGTGAGAACCGCTTCCAGCCGGCTGAGATACCTGGCAGGGAATCCGGCATCCGCCAGCACGTTGATCATGGTGTGCTGGTTGAGCGACCCGAAGAAATTCGCGACATCGATCTTCAGGACGTACTTGTTCTTCCTGTCTCCCGTGAGGCGGGCGAGTTCCTGCTGGAGTTCGCCCCAGCACGCCCGGGTCGGCTTGAACATGCTGGGAGAATTGCGTCCTTCAAGCCGGTGGCTGAACGAACGCGCCTGATCGGTGCGCGCGTCGATTACGGGAGCCGCCTTGTCCGCCAGGAGCTGGTAGAAAATCCGGTCCTTCGGCATGAGAATGCTTCCCGGCCGGGAGTAGGCCGGACCCGGCCTAGGGGGAGTCACAGCCACCCTCATGCGATGGGATTTGGGGATTTCCATGGTGAGGGGAAGACCCGGCTTGTGCTGCCCGTCCCGCAGTTCCCGTTTCAGGATCTCGACCAGCTCCTCGCCCGTCTTCCTGTAAATGAAACCGATGTGCGGCGCGTAAATGAAGTCCGAGCGTAGGTCGTGGATGACGCGTTGGACCGCAAGAGTCCAATCCGCGTCCGACACCTCGCTGAGGTCCATGCCGAACGGCTCCCCGAGCTTTATGTCCCCCAAATCCGCTCCTCCCACAGACTTCACTCATGTTGCGAGGAATGCAGGATGCATTCGCTCGGAGCGAAATTATTAACATCACGGCAGGGTCTTATGACGCCGTTTCGGCGCTCCGTAGCGCGCCTTGTGATACGAACCTAACCGGAACCCCGAAAAGCTCGCCCCTTAAGGAGGAACTCGATGAAGGCGTAGCGAAGCCGTCCCAGCGCGCCAAGGAAAAGACCTATCTCGCAAGGTGTTGAGCGATTGCGGCCGATGGAACAACCCAGAACCGGCTGCCACACCCATTTCCGGAATGACTGGCACATCGAATTCTCGGCAATCTCCGTCGAGCGCAATATTTCAGGAATTCGATCTGCTGTAGGTTGCCGGACGTGTCGTGATATCGCCTTTTGGTATACAGATGTCCTCAAGTCAAACCAAGGCTATGGCCGCTTTCGGGCGGAAGCAACAACTGCCTCTACGACTGATATCGGGCGCAAAGCCGCCGTTCGCGAAAATCAGTCAGATATTGGTTTAAGGCTAGGCTGCAAGAATGGCGCTTACCAGTTGGGCGGTGCGCGGAGCAAGCGTTAAGCCTATGTGTCCATGGCCGAAGGCCAGGATGACGTCCCGCCCTCCACTCGACGGTCGGATCACGGGTACGGAATCGGGCATCGAAGGGCGGAATCCGAGCCAGGTCCGGCTCGGTTCGCCGATTTCCGGAAAGAGGTGGCGTGCGTTCTGTGCCAAGGCTTGCAGGAGCCTCGGGTTTGCCGGCGCTGCCAACCCGCCGAGTTCCACCAGACCCGCCACGCGCAGCCTGCCTTTCATCGGGCAGAGATAGAAGCCGTGCGCTGTCGGGCAGACCGGCCGTGCGATCGGCGGCTCGGCCATGTCGAACTCGACATGATAGCCGCGTTCGGTATCGAGCCGAACCGGATCGCCGATCTGGCCGGCCAGCTTTTGCGACTGAGCGCCGGCGGATATGATCGCGGTTCGTGCGCAAATCTCGAGTGGCGCGGCGGTGATCAGGATTCCATTCGGCTCGCGCTCAATCTTTTGCGCTGAAGCCTGGATGAATTCGACACCCGCCCGACGAACCGCCGCGGCCAATCGGCGCATTGCCTCGCCCGGATCGCTGAGACTGATCGCGCCCGGGAAGAACAATCCGCCTCCTTCGAAAGGCGGCAGGCAAGGTTCGAGCCGACGCACCTCGTCGACGGAGAGGAACTCTTGGACAACTCCGTAGCCGCGGCGGAGTTCAATATCCGTTGTGGCGGCGCTAAACGCCTTCCGCGTATCATAAAGATAGAGACAGCCCTTGGCGGAAAGCAACTCCGATGCGCCTATCTGAGCCGCGAACTCGGCCCATGCCGCCGCGGCCCCGGAAACGAGTTCGGCGATCCGGCGGGTGTTTTCCCGATACCGGTGCGGCAGCGATTCGTAGGCGAACCGCGCCAGCCAGGGAAACAGCGTCGGCAGGGCAGAGGTACGGATCGACAACGGACCATTCGCCTCGACGAGGAGCGAGAAGAGATTGCGCAGAACCGATGGCGTTCCGACCGGTATGAGCGCATAATTCGCGATGGTTCCGGCATTGCCGTAAGAGGCGCCGCTACCGGGCTCGTTCGGCTCGATCACGACGACCTCGCGGCCGTCCGCGCGAAGCCGCAGCGCGATCGCCAAACCGATGACGCCGCCGCCGATCACGGCAACGTCTGTTGAAATCCTGCTCATCTGATCCCCATGGGGTTAGGACAAATCGAAGACGCGCCCCGAGCGGAGCGGGCAGATGCCATGCCGTCGGATTCGGCACTCAACCCGGCACGGCGTAGCGCGCGACGTAGGCGGCCGTGCGCGCCTCGCGCGGTTTATCGAGCACATCCGCCGCTGTTCCCTGCTCGATGATGCGACCGCCGTCGATGAACACGATCAAGTCGGACACTTCACGGGCGAAGGGCAGTTCGTGCGTGACGAGGATCATGGTCATGCCGTCGCTGGCGAGTTCCCGCATCACCCGCAGCACCTCGCCGGTCGATTCAGGGTCGAGCGCCGAAGTCGGCTCATCGAACAAAAGCACGGTGGGGCCGAGCGCCAGCGCCCTCGCTATCGCCACGCGCTGCTGCTCGCCGCCCGACATACGTTCCGGATAGGCTGTTGCCCGATGCGCGAGGCCGACCCGGGTGAGCAGGCGCACGGCGCGCTCCACCGCTTCGAGCTCGCCGACGCCCGCCGCGTGCATCTGGGCAAGGACGACGTTCTCCACCGCCGTCAGATGCGGGAACAGGTTGAAGCGTTGGAACACCATTCCGACCCGCTGACGCAGCTTGGCGAGGTCCCTGCACGTCACCGCGCCCCTGGCGCAGATCGTTTCGCCGTTGATATCGATGACGCCGTCGTCGGGCTGCTCGAGGAGATTGACGCAGCGCATCAGCGTCGTCTTGCCGCCGCCGCTCTGGCCAATGATGCTGACGATGCGGCCGGTCGGCACGTCGAGATCGATGCCGCCCAGCACCTGCCTTCCGTCGAAGGATTTGCACAGGCCGCGGATGGTAACGGCAGGTCTGGCGCCGGACGCCGTCGCGCTACGTGTCGTATCGCGCATGTGCTGTGTCATGGGTCTAGGTTCCTCTTGCGAGCAGCGTCTTAGCCAGTTTCAGCCGCCGCCGACGACCGAGCGAGAGCGGCACGCCCGCCTGGATCGTCCGCTCAAGCCAGAGAAGGGATTGCGAGACGGGGTAGCAAACGGCGAAATAGATCACCGCAATCACCAGATAGACTTCGAGCGCGCGAAACGTCTCGGAGGCAATCAACTGCGCCCGGGTCATCAGTTCGGCGGCCGAGATCGTCACCAGCAACGACGTCGACTTGAGAAGGTCGACGAACATGGTGTTTGTGCCCGGCAGCGCCAGCCGCAGCGCCTGTGGCAGGATGACATGGCCGAAGGTTGTGCCACGGCCGAGGCCCAGCGCCTGCGCCGCCTCGTTCTGGCCGGAATGGATTCCGGCGATCGCCGCGCGAAAAATCTCCGACAGATAAGCTGCATAGAACAGAACGAGGCTTAGCACGCCGGCGACGAAGACGCTGAACCTGATGCCGATCGACGGTAGGCCGAAATAGGTGACGAAGATGATCGCGAGCAGCGGGACATTCTTGAAGATCTCCGTGTAGAGGGCCGCCGGCAGTCGCACTATGCGCAGGCGGTTGAGGCGCATCAGCGCCAGCACGAGGCCGAGAACGGCGGCCCCGGCGAAGCTGGCGATAGTGTAGGCAAGGGTCCTCAGCAGACCCCAGCCGAGATTGCCCGCGTAATCGCCCCAGGGAACCTGGAGAACTCCGGCGAGGTCGTGGAAAATAGACATAAGATTGCCACGCTGCTCAGGGCGCGATCGAGGGCGGCGACCAGTCCGCCGGGCGGTCCACGCCCCGGCGCTGAGCCGCCATCTCCGGCGAGGGAACCAGGAACTGCTTCGGATCGCCGCCCCATTTGGTGACGAGCGCGGCGAGTGAGCCGTCCTTGTACATGGCGTCGATCTGGTCCGAAACCGCCTTGGCGAGATTAGGAGCCTCTTTCGGCAGGTAAAAGCCGGTCATGTAGGGTTGGAAGTACTGGTAGTCGGGATGGGCCTTGACCTCCTCGGCGGACGGCGGCGTCAGGTACTTGACTTGGAACTTCATGTCCGGCCGCTCCTTCTGCTGGTAGATGATCAGCAGCGGGTCGAGGAAACCGACATCCAGTCTGCCTGACGAAAGGTCCTGGAAGACACTGTCGGCCGTCGGATAGGTGTGCGGGACAGCATTCGGCACTTGGGCGATCGATTTCGCCCAGACATAGCCGGTCACGGTCCCAAGTTCTTTGCCCTCCAGGCTCTTGACGTCTGGATAATCGGCCGAGCCGTGCACGGCCATCGCCGGGGGTGAATAGTAAGGCGGATCGGTGAACAGGCCGACCTTCTGGCGGGCATCAGACCAGGCGATGCCGCCGATTGTGATGTCCGCGCGCCGCGACTGGACCGAAGCCAGCATGCCAGGAAAATCGGTGACGCTGACCTCCATCTCGAGACCCAGCTTGTCGGCGACCGCCGCAAGGATGTCGCTGTCCAGTCCGACGAGCTTTTCGTCCTTCAGGGCCGTGTAGGGCATGTAGGGCTGGATCGTGACCTGCAGGACGCCGGGCTTCAGCGTCTCCAGATCTTCCGCCAGCGCCGCCTGCGATGCGGCCACCAATCCAATTCCAATGCCCAGTAAGGCTGCGACGCCACCCTTAAACGACTGCGACAAAACACCCTTGTTCATCACCGATACCTCCCTGTATTCGGATCAATATATTTGTGATATATTGAACAGTATATTATAGGAATCCGCTGTCAAGCGATTCCTGGCGATCGGACCAGCACGGTGGAGAAAGTAGATGGACGCGCCGATGCGTGAGGGAGAGGCCGACAAGGTTGAGGCCGGCTCGACGTTGGCCGAGCGGACCTATCTGCAGCTGCGGGAGGACATAATCACGGTGAAGCTGGCACCGGGCACGCTGTTGCGCGAGACCGAGCTGATGCGTCGGCTCGATGTCGGCCGTACGCCGGTGCGCGAGGCGCTGCTGCGGCTGCAGCGCGACGGCTTTGTCGATGTTAACGGACGCCGGGGCACATCGGTCAGCACCATAGACATCAGCGACCTGTCGGCGATCTACGAAGCGCGCGCGACCATCGAGTCCTGGGCCACACGTCTGGCAGCCGAACGTCTGCGAGAGCCTGAGCGTCGCGAGGCACGCAAACTAATCGAAGAGCTCGCAGCCTTTTCTGATCCGCCGGAAGTCGAGCCTCTGTTGGCACTCGACCGTCGTATCCACCGCTTCATCTACCGCGCCGCGAAAAACCCCTATCTGTTTGATACGCTCGACCATTATCACAATCTTTCATTGCGGATTCTTCACGTGGCGACACGACGGTTTCCGGAACTGATGACAGGTCTCGACAAGGTCCTGCACGAGCAGACCCAGATGCTCGAGGCGGTATGCCGGGGAGATGGCGAAACGGCTGAGCGCATTGCGCTGCACCACGTGCTGGGTTTCGAACAGGAAGTCCGCAAGATCATCTGAATGCTCACAGAACCAGTCGGGCGTGGATATAAGTCTTGGTGCATCTAGCAAGACGACAGTGGCGCAATGCGCATTCGCGACCTCGACTCGCATGACCCGCCGGTTAGGCTGCTTTCAGCGACCGCGAGAGCTTCGACCGACGCCTTAGGGCGCAAATCGGCCAGCCAAACTTTCGCAGAACGCTCCGAAACGGTCCGCTCCCAAAACATATCTGGCTAGAGCATCGGACGAAAAGTGGAATCGGTTTTCGGCTTATTCCGATGCTCCATCAAAGAGCTAAGCGTCCTTTGTGCGTCCAATTGGACGCACGGCGCTCTGAAGCAGACATTCGGCAATCGACTTGGCACAGGTATGATTGCGAGATGCTCGCGGTCGATGCCGCGATTCACTCAGTGCAGGCTTCTGCCCAGCGTCAGCCTCCGCCGAGAGCTGCGGTCTCGACAACCAATTCCACGCGATCGGCGGCAAAGCGGGTCACCGAGCACTGCACGGGTCGTCCTGACAGGTCGCAATTCACCGCCCGCGTCACGATCACGATGGCTCCCGGCGCCAGTTGCAGTTCACGCGTATCGGTCTCTTCGGCATGACGCGCCTCGATAGAAGTCGAGACGCGACGGTAGTCAGCCACGCCGAGCTTCGCAAGTGCCGCCGTGACAGACCCGGTCGTGGAAAACAGTTCGGCTATGCCGTCGAAGCGGTTCGCGTCGAACCAGGAGGTCGATCGCGACACCGGCACGCCATCGGCCTTGCCGAGGCTTTCGATGCGGATAACTGTTCCTCCCATCTCCACGCCAAGTGCTGCGGCAATCCATCCGGTGGCCGGCTCTTTCGCCGTGCCAATCATGGCGCTGCGCGTATTTCGCGCCTGCTCGCCGATCCCTGCGGTGAACCGGGTCCGCTCGCCGATCGGATAGACGAGGCGCTTTTGCCGCCGCACATAGGTCCCGCGCCCCTGTTGCGAGGCCAGTACGCCCTCATGCGCGAGTGCCGCGATGGCTGCGCGCACGGTGTGGCGGTTGACCCCGAAGCGTTCCGCCAGCTCGGCTTCCGGCGGCAGGCGGCCGGTCTCGTCGGCTAGCCCGCCGGCGATGCCGGCCCGTATGCCGTCGGCGATCTGCCGCCACAAGGCGACGCCGACGCCGCGCTGCAATCCTGCCGCCATCGCTTGCTGTTCCTTTCCTGTCATGTGCCTGTCATCAGGCGCGACTATGGTGCAGCCAATTCATCTTATTGTCTAGATAAATAGACAAACAGGACACGCCATGCACAGCGACAAGGACAACGCTCAACGCAGGAACCGGATGGCGGTGCTGGCACGCAGCGGCACCGGCCGGTTGCGGGAATTGTGGGCGGCGCTCGACCTTGCGCCATCCTATCGCGTTCTGCGCGGACCGGAATGCGGCCTGGTCGCTCTGCGGGGGCGCATCGGCGGCAGTGGCGAACCCTTCAACGTCGGCGAGGCGACGGTGACGCGAGCGAGCGTCAGGCTGGAAGACGGCTCGGTCGGCCATGCCGTCGCCCTTGGCCGCGACATGGACAAGGCGCGCATCGCGGCGCTGGTCGACGCAGTCTGCCATACGTCTGAGACGGCGACGCTGGTCGATGCCCGCATCATCGCGCCGCTGCAACGCGAACTCGACGCGGCGGACGAGACGCGCCGGCAAGAGACGGCCGCCACCCGCGTCGATTTTTTCACCATGGTGCGGGGAGAAGACTGATGCGCAACGAGGCAACGGCGCTGGACGGCGGGTTTTCCGATCCCGTGCAGGATGCACAGGCCGTCTTCCGCGCGGTGATGGATGCCATGGCCGGTCCCGCGACCGTGGTCGGCGTCCAGCCGCCCGTCGCGCCGCCGGCGCCGCTGCCGCCGCTCGTCGGCGCTCTCGCCTGCACGCTGGCCGATGCCGACACTCCGCTCTGGCTGGACCCGGCGCTCGACCGAAGCGAAGCCGTGCGCAAATGGCTGGTCTTCCACACCGGCGCGCAGATCGTCGACAACCCCGCCGAGGCGGCCTTCGCCCTGATCGGTGTCGGTTCTGCCCTGCCCGATCTGGACGCTTTTGCGCAAGGGACGCAGGACTATCCCGACCGGTCAGCGACGCTGGTCGTCGCCGTTGAAGCCTTTGATGGCGGCGCGCCGCTGACCTTCCGGGCACCCGGAATCCGCGGCGAGAAAACCATCGCCCCGTGCGGCCTGCCAGACGATTTCGCCAGCCAATGGGACGAAAGCACGCGGAGCTTCCCGCGTGGCGTCGATCTCGTGCTCGTTGCCGGCGATGCGCTCGCCTGCCTGCCGCGCAGCGCGCGGCTCACTGCAAGGGAGGCCTGAGCATGTATGTCGCAGTCAAGGGCGGCGAGGCCGCGATCGACAATGCGCACCGGCTATTGGCCGACCGCCGGCGCGGCGACCGTTCGGTTCCGGCGCTGACGCTCGATCAGATCGCCGAACAACTAGCGCTTGGCGTCGACCGGGTGATGAGCGAAGGCTCACTCTATGACCGTCGGCTGGCGGCGCTCGCCATCAAGCAGGCGCGCGGTGACCTGATCGAGGCGATCTTCCTCGTGCGCGCCTACCGCACCACCCTGCCGCGCTTCGGCTACAGTGAACCGGTCGACACCGGCGCGATGCTGATCGAGCGGCGCATCTCGGCCTGCTTCAAAGACCTGCCGGGCGGGCAGCTTCTCGGCCCGACCTTCGATTACACCCATCGCCTGCTCGACGCGGACCTCGACGGCGACCCCGAGATCGCGGCCGGCGACCGGCGCGAAACCGCCGCCGAGGCGGCGACGCGGATCGCGGACATTCTCGGCGGTGAAGGGCTGATTGAGGAGGATGCCGATCTACCGGG
Source organism: Borborobacter xinjiangensis (assembly GCF_047739745.1). Classification (NCBI taxonomy): domain Bacteria; kingdom Pseudomonadati; phylum Pseudomonadota; class Alphaproteobacteria; order Hyphomicrobiales; family Phyllobacteriaceae; genus Borborobacter; species Borborobacter xinjiangensis. The sequence continues at coordinate 14,690 of NZ_JBLLVA010000036.1, forward strand.
GTGGGATACGCCGGGCGACATCAACCACACGCCGGTCGAGTTCCCGATGGCGCGCGCCATGCGCCTGCAAAGCTTGTCACGCGGCGATGAAGGCTTTTTGCTGGCGCTAGGCTATTCCACGCAGCGCGGCTATGCGCGCTCGCATCCCTTTGCCGGCGAAATCCGTATCGGCGAGGTCGAGGTGGAGTTCTTCGTTCCTGAGCTCGGTTTCGCCGTGCCGCTCGGCCGCGTCCAGGTGACGGAGTGCCAGATGGTCAACCAGTTCAAGGGGTCCGCCAAGGCGCCACCGCAGTTTACGCGCGGTTACGGGCTGGTGTTCGGCCAGTCGGAACGCAAGGCAATGGCGATGGCGCTGTGCGATCGCGCCCTGCGCGCCGAGGAATTGGGCGAGGACATCGTCGCGCCGCCGCAGGACCAGGAGTTCGTGCTGTCGCATTGCGACAACGTGCAGGCGACAGGCTTCGTCGAGCACCTGAAGCTGCCGCATTACGTCGATTTCCAGGCCGAACTCGGCCTCGTGCGCACCATGCGCGCCGAGCACGACCGGCGCGAAGACACCCGCCCGACCGTCATACAGGAGGCCGCGGAATGAACGCCCACAACCGCAGCTCCACCTACAACTTCGCCTATCTGGACGAACAGACCAAGCGCATGATCCGCCGCGCCATCCTCAAGGCGATCGCCATTCCAGGCTACCAGGTGCCCTTCGCCAGCCGCGAGATGCCGATGCCCTATGGCTGGGGCACCGGCGGCGTGCAGGTGACCGCCGCGATCCTCGGGCCGGACGACGTGCTGAAGGTCATCGACCAGGGCGCCGACGATACCACCAACGCGGTGTCGATCCGCAAGTTCTTCGAGCGCGTAGCCGGCGTCGAAACGACCACACACACGGCCGAGGCGACGATTATCCAGACCCGCCACCGCATTCCCGAAGCGCCGCTCGCCGAGGGGCAGGTACTGGTCTACCAGGTGCCGATCCCCGAGCCGCTGCGCTTTCTCGAACCGCGCGAGACCGAGACGCGCAAGATGCACGCGCTGGAAGAATACGGGCTGATGCATGTCAAGCTCTACGAGGATATCGCCCGCAACGGACACATCGCCACCACCTACGCCTACCCGGTGAAGGTCGAGGGCCGCTACGTGATGGACCCCTCGCCTACGCCGAAATTCGACAATCCGAAGATGCATATGTCGGCCGCCCTGCAGCTGTTCGGCGCCGGCCGCGAGAAGCGCATCTACGCGCTGCCGCCTTATTCCGACGTGGTGAGCCTCGATTTCGAGGACCATCCGTTCGAGGTGCAAAAATTCGACCGGCCGTGCGCGCTTTGCGGCGCCGAGCAGGTCTATCTGGACGAGGTCGTGCTCGATGACAGGGGCGGGCGCATGTTCGTCTGTTCCGACACCGACCATTGCGAGACGCGGCGCGCCGAGGGCCATCGCGGCGAACTGAGCGGAGAGGCCGTAGCATGACCATCGCGCTCCGAAACGACGCCGTGTTTGACCACGCCGGCGAGGACTTGCCCCTGCTTTCCGTCCGCTCCCTCACCAAAACATATGGCACGCGGATCGGCTGCACGGAAGTCGATCTCGATTTGTGGCCCGGTGAAGTGCTGGCGATCGTCGGGGAGTCAGGTTCCGGCAAATCGACGCTCCTCAACTGCATTTCAACCCGCCTGGAGCCGACTTCGGGCACGGTCTCCTACCGCATGCGCGACGGAGAGATGCGCGATCTCTATAGTCTGCAGGAGGCGGAGCGCCGCCTGTTGCTGCGCACCGACTGGGGCTTCGTCCATCAGAACCCCGCCGACGGGCTGCGCATGACGGTGTCGGCCGGCGCCAATGTCGGCGAGCGGCTGATGGCGATCGGCGACCGCCACTACGGCAGGATCCGCGGGACGGCGACGGACTGGCTCGGCCGCGTCGAGATCAGCGCCGACCGCATAGACGACCAGCCACGCGCCTTTTCCGGCGGCATGCGTCAGCGCCTGCAGATCGCCCGCAATCTCGTCACCGGGCCGCGCCTGGTCTTCATGGATGAGCCTACCGGCGGCCTCGATGTTTCGGTGCAGGCACGCCTGCTCGATCTGTTGCGCGGCCTGGTCAACGACCTCGGCCTCGCGGTCATCATCGTCACCCATGACCTCGCCGTGGCGCGTCTCCTGTCGCATCGCATGATCGTCATGAAGGACGGCCGCGTCATCGAACATGGCCTGACGGATCGCCTGCTCGATGACCCACAGGCGCCGTACACGCAACTCCTCGTCTCCTCCATCCTCCAGGTCTGAGGTCTACGCCGTGCAATCTCCCGCTCTCGTCGTGACTGGCCTCGGCAAGATTTTCACCATGCATCTGCGTGGAGGCATCCAACTGCCGGTGGTCGCCAACGCCCGCTTCGCCTTACACGCCGGCACCTGCACCGTGCTGGGCGGCCCCTCCGGCGCGGGCAAAAGCTCGGTCCTTAAGATGCTCTACGGAAACTATGGCACGAGTGCCGGCCGGATCCTCGTCAGTCATCGCGGCCGCGAGGTCGACCTGGCAGCGGCCGGTCCTCGCACGATCCTGGAACTGCGCCGCGAGACCATCGGCTACGTCAGCCAGTTCCTGCGCGTCGTGCCGCGCGTCGGCGCGCTCGACATCGTTGCCGAACCTCTGGTCGAGCGGGGCACGGACCGCACGGAAGCCTCCCGGCGCGCAGGTGAATTGCTGAGCCGGCTCAACCTTCCCGAACACCTGTGGGAACTGCCCCCGGCCACTTTCTCGGGCGGCGAACAGCAGCGCGTCAACATCGCCCGCGGCTTCATCACCGACCATCCCGTCCTCCTTCTCGACGAGCCCACCGCTTCGCTTGACGCCGCGAACCGCGACGTGGTGGTCGAGATGGTCGCCGAGAAGAAGCGGGCCGGCGTCGCCTTGCTCGGAATCTTCCACGATACCGACATTCGCAATGCGGTTGCCGACGTCACCATTGACGTGACCGGCTTTTCGCCGGCGAAGAAGGCCGCATGATCATGGCGCGCCTGTCCGAAACGCCGGTGGTTCATCCGACTGCCAGGCTCGAGAACTGCCGTCTTGGGCGCTACACCGAAGTGGCGGAAGGCGGCCGGCTCGTCGAGACGGAACTCGGCGACTATTCCTACGTGATGGAGGCCTGCCAGGCCTGGTGTGCCACCATCGGCAAGTTCTCGAACATCGCCGCATCGGTGCGCATCAACGCCACCCATCATCCGATGTCGCGGGCGACACTGCACCATTTCACCTACCGCGCGTCCGACTATTTCGACGACGCCGAGCACGAGTCGGATTTCTTTGCCGCCCGCCGCGCCAAACGAGTGCACATCGGGCACGATACCTGGATCGGCCACGGCGTCACGATCCTGCCTGGCGTGACGATCGGCGACGGCGCGGTCGTCGGTGCCGGCGCCGTGGTCACGAGAGACGTCGCGCCCTACACGATCGTCGCGGGCGTCCCAGCGCGGGCCGTGCGCGAGCGGTTTCCAATTGCGATCGGCCAACGCCTGCAAGCGCTCGCCTGGTGGAATTGGCCGCACGAACGGCTGCGCGCCGCGCTCGATGATTTCCGAAGTCTCGGTATCGAGGAATTCCTTAAGCGCCACGAAACAGCAGCATGGCCTGTGGAAGCCGTTAACAGTCATCGAACTGACATGCACACGACACTCGACCGTCATGTGCCGGGACTAAACCCATGAGGACCATGAGCACCGTCGCCCGCATGCGGAGCGAGGGCAACATGGCGTGGGCGGACGGCAACCCGATCCGCCAAGCTTTCAGCAAACTGGAAGGACCCGTGCTATGACGGCCATCTGCGTCCGCAATCTGTCTAAGAGCTTCGGCAAGAAACGCGCGCTGGACAATGTCAGCCTTGAAATTCAACGTGGCGAAATGGTCGCCCTGATCGGCGCCTCCGGTTCCGGCAAGAGCACGCTCATCCGCCACATCTGCGGCCTGGAGATCGCCCAGGTCGGGCAAAGCAGGATCGAGGTCCTGGGTGGCGCGATCCAGGACGGCGGCCGCCTCGCGGCAAAGGCCAGGGACATGCGCCGCAATATTGGCGTCGTCTTTCAGCAGTTCAATCTCGTCGGCCGCATGTCGGTGTTGTCCAACGTCCTTCTTGGCAATCTCGGCCGCATCCCGGCATGGCGTGGTACACTCGGCCTCTTCACTGCTGAGGAGAAGAAGGCCGCGCGCGAGGCGCTTGCGCGGGTCGGCATACCGGAGGTCGCCTGGCAGCGGGCGTCGACTTTGTCGGGCGGCCAGCAGCAGCGCGCGGCAATTGCCCGCACGCTCATACAGCGCTCCAACATCCTGCTCGCCGATGAGCCGATCGCCTCGCTCGATCCGTCGTCAGCCCGGCGCGTCATGGAAATCCTCGCCGCGGTCAACCGCGACGAAAAGATCACCTGTGTCGTCTCGCTCCACCAGGTCGAATATGCGCGGCGCTACTGCCCTCGTACCATCGCCCTGCGCGACGGCCGCATCGTTTTCGATGGCCCATCGACGGAGCTGACCAACCAGATGCTCATCGAACTCTACGGAGACAACTCCGAGGAGCTGATTTTGCCGGACGCACCGATGCAGAAGGCGAAACCGAGGCGCGTGCCGGAACCGGGGCGTGTTCCGGCCTTCGCATAAATCCAACCACAAGCAGGGAAGCTTGCCATGAACCTAGTCCTCAAGGGCACCGCCGCCGCCGTGCTGGCGCTCACATTATCCAGCGCCGCCATGGCCGAAGAGATCAACTTCGGCATTATCTCCACCGAATCGCAGCAGAACCTGAAGCCGAAATGGGACCCGCTGCTCGCCGATTTCGCCAAGGCCACCGGCCTGGACGTGAAGCCATTCTTCGCCTCCGACTATGCGGGCGTGATCGAAGGCATGCGCTTCGGCAAGGTGCAGATGGCCTGGTACGGCAACAAGTCGGCAATGGAAGCCGTGGACCGCACCGAGGGCGAGGTGTTCGCCCAGACCGTTCCCTCCAGCGGCGAGCCGGGCTACTACTCGCTGATCGTCGTGCCTAAGGAAAGCAAGCTGAACTCGGTCGAGGACCTGCTCACCTGCGACCAGACGCTCAACTTCGGTCTCGGCGATCCGAATTCGACCTCAGGCTATCTGGTGCCGATGACCTTCGTGTTCTCGGCTAACAAGGTCGACCCGAAGACCTGCTTCAAGAACGTCACCAACGCCAACCACGAGACCAACGCCATGGCCGTCGCCAACGGCCAGGTCGATGCCGCCGCCAACAACACCGAGAATCTGGCGCTGATCGAAAAGAACCAGCCTACTGCATTCGAAAAGATCAAGGTGATCTGGAAGTCGCCGCTGATCCCATCCGACCCGCTGGTCTGGCGCAAGGACCTGTCCGACGAAGCCAAGGTTAAGATCAAGGATTTCTTCCTGACCTACGGCACGGACAAATCGAAGGGCGACATCGCCCATGAGAAGGAGGTGCTGGCCGGCCTCGAATGGACTCCCTTCCGCGCGTCCTCCAACGACCAGCTTCTGCCGATCCGCGTGATGGAGCTGACCAAGGCGATCGCACAGATCGAGGCCGACGCCTCGCTCTCCGACGCCGACAAGAAGGCAAAGATCGAGCCGCTGGAAAAGCAGAAGGCCGAGTACGAGGCCAAGCTGAAGAACCTCCAGGGCTGATTATCGGCCTTAGGTTCGGAACCTATCCAATCCAGCATAGAGTTGCCGGCTGCCAATGGGTGGCAGCCGGCGCATTTCCAGGACACCGCCCATGGACGAGACCGCCAAGATTGCGTCCGTTGCCCCCGCACGCCCCGAAGTGGAACGAGAATGGTCCCGCAGCCTGTGGACCTGGGCCACGTGGATTTCGCTCCTCGTCCTGCTGATCTGGAGCTGGGCGCCGGCCGAAATGTCGCGCTGGACCTACCTGTTCAGCGATGCCGGCAACATGGCGGAATATGCCAAAGGTTTCCTGCATCCCAACTTTTCCGAATGGCGCTACTACATCGTGGAAATGTTCTCCACGATCCAGATCGCGCTGTGGGGTACGTTCTTAGCCGCGGTCTTCGCTGTGCCCTTCGGCATCCTGTCGGCCCGCAATCTCGCTCCCTGGTACGTTGTGCAGCCGGTGCGCCGCATCATGGACGCCTGTCGTTCGATCCATGAGTTGGTCTTTGCCGTGCTTTTCGTTGTGGCCGTGGGCCTCGGCCCGTTCGCCGGCGTGATGGCGCTGTTCGTCCACACCACCGGCATCCTTGCCAAGCTGTTCTCCGAGGCTGTCGAGGCGATCGATTCTCGCCCCGTCGAGGCAATCCGCGCCACCGGCGCCTCGCGACTGCAGGAGGTCATTTTCGGGGTGGTGCCGCAGGTCATGCCGCTGTGGATGTCCTACGCACTCTACCGTTTTGAATCGAATGTTCGCGCAGCCACCGTGCTCGGCGTAATTGGTGCCGGTGGCATCGGTCAGGTGCTGTTCGAGGCTATTCGCGGCTTCTACTATCCGCAGGCGTCGGCGATGCTCATCATCATGCTGATCACGGTATCGCTGCTCGATCTGTTGTCGCAGCGGCTGCGCAAGTTGTTCCTGTGATGCGCTACGCCCTCTACTTCACGCCTGGACCTGACGATCCGCTGACACTAGCGGCGCATACCTGGCTGGGTCGAAGCGCCTTCACAGGCGACGCGATCAAACCATTGGTCCCGGTCGAGTTCACGGCTGAAGAATTCAGCAGCCTTACACGCGAACCGCGCCGCTACGGATTGCATGCCACGCTGGTGGCGCCGTTCCGCTTGCGCGACGGCTTGGCGGAAGCGGACCTTTTGGCCGTCACCGCCACCTTTGTCGGGCAGGCAGCACCATTCACGATCCCCGGCCTCGCTCTTTCCGAAATTGGCCTTTTCTTTGCGTTGACGCCGACAAAGGCAGATGGCATCTCCGCGCTGGCGGACACAGCCGTCGACCATTTCGACGGACTGCGCGCACCGCTGAACGAGGCCGAGATCGCACGCCGCAGGCCTGAGCTTCTGTCGGAACGCCAACGCCTCTACCTCCACCGCCACGGCTACCCCTACGTGAAGGAAGAGTTCCGCTTCCACATGACACTGACCGGCTCAATTGAAGCGCTGGCAGCGGTGCGCGTCGAAGCGGCGCTGCGAGATCGTTTTAGCCCGCTGCTTGCGCGGCCAGTCGAGGTCTCGGCCGTCGCTCTCTTCATCGAGCCGGCGCCGGGAGCCGATTTCATCGTCCATTCCATTCACCGCCTCGGCGCGACCGAGACAAGAAAGTATGCCTGATATGCGCGAAACCACCCTCACCAATGCGCGGATCGTCCTTGAAGACGAGGTCGTCACCGGGTCAGTCGTCATGCGCGACGGCCTTGTTTGCGCTATCGACACGGGTAGGACCAACACCGGCGAAGACATGGACGGCGATTACCTGATCCCCGGCCTTGTCGAACTCCACACCGATCATTTGGAGCAGCATTACAGCCCGCGCCCGGGCGTGCTGTGGGACAGCATCGCCGCTCTGCAGGCGCATGACGCGCAGGTGGCTGCGTCCGGCATTACCACTGTGTTCGATTGCCTCCGGCTGGGTTCCGATGAGAATGCCGGCTTTAAGCGCGGCGAGATGCGTGCCATCGCCGACGCCATCGAGACTGCCCAGGGCGAGGACCGGCTGCGCGCCGATCATTTGATTCATCTGCGCTGCGAGGTATCCTCCGCCGACGTGCTCGACCATTTCGAAGATTTCACGGCTGATCCGCAGGTCAAGCTGGCGTCGCTGATGGACCATGCGCCGGGCCAGCGCCAGTTCCAGACCCTGGAGGCCTACATCCTGTACTACAAGAAGAAGCGGGGTCTGTCGGAAGCCGAGTTCGAGCGCTTCGTCGCTCGCCGCATCGAGGAATCAGGTCGCTACGCCGCCGGGCATCGTCGCGCGATTGCCGATGCCTGCGCCGAGCGCGGCATCGCGGTCGCAAGCCATGACGACGCCACCGCCGAGCATGTCGAGGAATCGAAAACTTTTGGTGTGCGGCTGGCCGAGTTCCCGACCAGCATGGAGGCGGCGCAAGCCTCGCACGAAGCCGGCATGGCGGTGCTAATGGGCGCCCCCAACATCGTGCGCGGGAAATCTCATTCGGGCAACATCTCCGCGAAAACGTTGGCCGACGCCCGCGTGTTGGACGTGCTGTCGTCCGACTACGTGCCGTTCAGCCTGATCCACGCGCCGTTCATGCTGGCCGACGAGGATGGCGGCATGTCGCTGCCGCAAAGCATCAGGCTGGTGACAGCCAATCCCGCCGAAGCGGTGGGCCTGGGCGACCGGGGCCGCATCGCCCCTGGTCAGCGGGCGGACCTGGTGCGCGTGCGGCGACCGGCCGGCATCCCCGTCGTCCGCTCGGTCTGGCGCGAGGGCAGCCGTGTCGTCTGACGCCGCCATTGCAGCCTCGACCGGAGGCGGCGTCGCGCAAGGCTTGCTGATCGCCGTCGTCGGCGCGAGCGGCGCCGGCAAGGACAGCTTGATGACCTACGCCCGCGAAAGGCTTGGCGCGGACCCGGCCGTGCTGTTCGTGCGGCGGGCGATCACCCGGCCCGCGAGGATCGATGCCGAGGACCACGATTCGCTGTCGGTCGATGCCTTCCTCGCCGCGCAGGCCTCGGGCGCCTTCGCCGTGGCGTGGGAAGCGCACGGCCTGCATTACGCCATCCCGGCCACCGCCCATCGCCATCTGGCGGCTGGCGGCGTTGCCGTCATCAACGGTCGCGCGCGGCCCTGCCGGCGATCCGCTCGGTGTTCGGCCGCATGGTTGCGATCCAGGTCACGTGCCGTCCCGACATTCTCGCCGCCCGGTTGGCCGCTCGCGGTCGCGAAGCCGCCGAAAGCCAGCAGGCCCGGCTGACACGGTGCGTGGCAACTGTGGAAGCGGCGACCTCGCCGAAGCCGGCGACGCGTTCGTGGCCATGATCCGTAGTTATTTAGCTGATTGTGTGACCGGCTCGCCTGCTACCACTTGCTAGGTAACGCTCCGCCACGATGGTTGAAGGTTGCTCGATATCCAACTGCTGACGTTGGAGATTTATCTTTCGACGCGCCTTTCGTGGCACCCGTCCAGTCGCGATAGCGCATCCGGAAGCTGCTAGTTTTTCTTATCAGGACCGCCCTTCAGTTCCGCCGGCTCCTGTTTCTTCTCCCGGACCTCGTCTGGAAAGGTGTCGGCAATGAAGAGCACGGCCGCCGTGACAACGCCGACGACGAGCCCGAGTCCCCAATAAGAGGTTCCGATAGCAAGGCCGAGCGCACCGGTGATCCAGATGGCTGCCGCCGCTTTGATGCCCTTCACGTCGAAGCCACTCTTGAAGATGACCGCGCCACCAAGGAAGCCGATGCCGGAAAGAAAACCCTGGAGCGTGCGGCTGAGCGAACTCGGGTCGGTCTCAGCCAGATGGCGACCGAGGAGCATGTATGTCGTCGACCCGATCGCGATCAGCACCATGCCCGCGATGCCAATCGCCTTGTGATGCACGCGGCGCTCGAAGCCGATGGCCGCCCCAAGGATGGCAGCGGCGGACAGCCTGAGCAAGATGTCGAGCGCTTCCGCAGTCAGCCCAGCCATGCGAACACCCCTTTCATCCTGCCTTTCCGCCACCCTGCCACGGCCAGCGGCCCTCGATTTCCACGGTAAGCGAGACGCTGAGGAAAGTCCGGATCAGGACGATCAAGGCGAGGATTAGGACATTCTCCAGCGTCGGCTCTACGGCAACGGTGCCAACGATGTCGGCGGCGACGAGAAGCTCGAGGCCAAGCAGTATCGCCCGCCCCAGGCGTCGGCGGAAGTGGTAATAGGCCTCCGCCTCGCCGGTCTTGCGCAGCCTGCCGAGGGAACTGACGAGCGCAAACAGCGCGCCGACGACGATAACCCCGACCCCCGCCACCTCCAGGGCCAGCGCCGTCCCCTGCAGTGCGGTATCCAGCCGGTCCATTGCCATCAGCTCCCAGCCCGACGTCATCTTCACATGAACGGCTCGGGCGGCCCCGATCCGGTGTGTCGCCCACACAGGGGAAATGAAATGACAAAGGCCCAGGTTCCTCAAGGTATCCTGCAACGGGTCCAAAGCCTTGTATCGTGATGGCAGCTTCCCGGGTTAGCACTGGAAGAGAGGATCCCTCGCTCGGCGATCACCAGAATGTGAGACCGGCTGACGTCCGCAGCCACCAACGATGCGCGCCGCTTCATGCGCTGAATTCCACGATGACAGCATTGCCACGCTTGACGAGAAACGACTTTCGAATTATTTATGACGAAAATCGAAAATCGTCACTCATTAGACATCGGCGATGAACATGGAAGAAATCACACTGGATGCAGCGCGCCAGGAGAATGCAGAGCGCATTCTCGAATCGGCCGAGCGGCTGTTTCGCCACTATGGCTACGGCAAGACCACGGTCGCCGACATCGCCCGCGATCTTGGCATGTCGCCTGCCAACGTCTACCGCTTCTTTGCGTCCAAGGAGCAAATCCACCAAGCCATCTGTGGCCGCATGCTGGCGGCCAGCCTGCACCAGGCGCTGGAAAATTCCAAACTGCCGCTGTCCGCTTCCGAACGCCTGCGCCGCTGTATACTCGACCAGCACCACGTCACGATGGAGACAATGCTCGACGAGCAGAAGGTGCACGAGATGGTGATCGTTGCCATCGAGCGCGACTGGCATGTGATCGAGAAACATGTCGACCGTCTCCATCAGATCTATGCCGGCATCATCCGCGACGGGATCGAAGCCGGAGAGTTCCGTCAACAGGACCCCGACGTCGCCGCCAGATGTTTTGGCGCTTCGACGGTCACGCTCTGCCATCCGCAAATGGTGGCGCAATGCCTCGCGAAAGAAAATCGCGCGGGGCCGGAAGAACTGGTCGATTTCGCAATCAGTGCATTGAGGTAGGCGGGCCGTTGACCCGCCATCCGATCAGAAACATTCAGGAGCACGAACGATGCTTTCGTTCAGGACCTTCGGGGGCGTTGCGCGTCCTTTCGCCACGCTGGGGCTTCTCGGCCTCCTAGCTGTATCGGTTTCCGCCTGCAGCGAAGCCGCGACCGAGCCCGTCGCCACGGTCCGGCCGGTGAAGGTGGTGGAAATTGCCAAGGCCGACGCGACCCGTGAACTCCAGTATTCGGGATCGGTCAAGGCCCGCACGGAAATGAACCACGGTTTCCGCGTCGCCGGCAAGATCGTCGAGCGGCTCGTCGATATCGGCGACAAGGTGAACCCCGGCGACGTCCTGGCGCGCATTGATGCGACCGACTACGCGCTTGCGGTCAACACTGCCGAGGCAAACCTGATGGCTGCCGAAAAGCAGGTTGAGACGGTGCGACTGACGCAGGGTCGCGCGCAGGAACTGTTCGGCAAGAAGTTTGCCTCACAGGCGCAAGTCGATGAAGCCCAGCTCGTATACCGGCAGGCGATAGCGGCCCGCGATGCCGCGGCTTCCTCGCTGCAGCAGGCGAAAAACCAAGTCGTCTACACCGAACTGAAGGCCGATAGAAGGGGTATCGTTACCGCGATTTCCGCCGATACCGGTCAGGTCGTCGGTGTCGGCACGCCGGTCGCGTCGGTTGCCGTTGATGGCGAAAAGGAAATCCAGATTGCCGTACCGGAAACCGACATTTCGCATTTCAAGCAGGGCCAGGCCGTCAAGGTCGGCTTCTGGACCGACGATCAGTTGCGACTCGCCGGCAAGGTGCGCGAGGTCGCCGGCAGCGCAGACCCGCAATCACGAACCTTTTCCGTTCGCGTCAGCCTGGGTGATGATCCACGCGTACTGCTTGGCATGACGGCAACGGTCGAGGCGGCGGTTGCCACGAGGCGCCCGCTCGCCTCGATTCCGCTGCAGGCGCTGGCTGAGAAGGACGGTAAGCCCATCGTCTGGGTGGCCGACCGGGATACCTCGACCGTGCATGCGCGCGCCGTCACCGTGGCCGACTTCGCGCCCGACGGCGTGCGTGTTGCCCAGGGGCTGCAGCCGGGTGACCTCGTCGTTGCCGCAGGCACGCAATTCATGACCGAGAACCTGAAGGTAAAGCTGCCCGACGCAACCCTGTCGCAAGAGGAACAACCCGTCGCCATGCAGGCGACCAGCGCACTGCGCTGAATCGATCCTCGCCGAACAAGAGGCGATCATGACGACCTCGACTGATGACAAGAAACCGTTCAATCTGTCCCGCTGGGCGATCGGCCATCCCAGCATCGCGCGCTTTCTGGTCGGGCTGATCATCGTCGCCGGTGCGCTCGGCCTGATGCGCATGGGCCAGCGTGAGGACCCGGATTTCACCTTCCGCGTCATGGTGGTGCAGGCAGTGTGGCCCGGGGCTTCGCTGCAGGACATGGAAGACCAGGTCGTCAACAAGATCGAGCGCAAGCTGCAGGAGACGCCGCACCTCGATTTCGTGAAGTCCTATTCGCGTGCCGGCAGCGCCATCATCATGGTGCAGGTCAAGGGCGACACCGACGCGACGCAAGTAGCGGACGCCTTCTATCAGGTGCGAAAAAAGGTCGGCGACATCAGGAGCGAGTTGCCACCCGGTCTGCTTGGCCCCTATTTCAACGACGAATTCGGTGACACCTTCATTACCCTGCATTCCATCAGCGGTGATGGCTACAGCTATCCCGAACTCAAGCAATTCGCCATCCAGGCGCGCGACATGCTGTTGACGACGCCAGGGGTCGAAAAGGCCGTCATCATTGGCGACCAGCCGCAGGTCATCTATATCGACGTGTCGTCCAAGGCGCTCGCGGAACGCGGGCTGACGCTCCCCGATCTGCAGAACGCCCTCAAAGGCCAGAACACCGTCGATCCGGCCGGCACGGTGGATACCGGTGCGCGCTCGGTGCGCATTTCCGTCGAGGGCGACGTAAAGCGAGCCGAAGACATTAGGGAATTGCGTCTGCGCACCGGCAACCAGGTTACCCGACTTGGCGACATCGCCACAGTGACTTCCGGCCTGCAGGACCCCGAACAACGCAAATATCGCTTCGACGGTCACGACAGCGTGCAAATCGGGGTGGTGATGGCGAAGAGCTTCAAGGTCACTGATGTTGGCGCGGCGATAGAGGAAACCTACCAGCGTTTCGAAGCCGCCCTGCCCTATGGCGTCTCGGTGGACCAGATCGCCAACCAGCCCCATGTGGTGACGGATGCCATCGGCGAGTTCATGCGGGCGCTGGGCGAGGCGCTGGTGATCGTGCTCGCCGTCTCGTTCCTGTCTATCGGCTGGCGCTCGGGACTGGTGATTGCCATCGCCATCCCGCTGGTGCTCGCCGCGACTTTCGCCATCATGTATGAGCTTGGCATCGACCTTCAGCGCATCTCGCTCGGCGCCCTCATCATCGCGCTCGGCCTTTTGGTCGACGATGCGATGATCGTCGTGGAACTGATGGAGCGCAAGCTGGAGGAAGGGTTGGAAAAGCTCGATGCTGCGAGCTTCGCCTACAGTTCGACGGCTTTTCCGATGCTGACCGGCACACTGATCACCACCGCCGGCTTCATTCCCGTCGGCTTTGCCGCCTCGGCTGCCGGTGAATACGTCCGTTCGCTGTTCTACGTGGTCGGCATCGCGCTGGTCGTCTCGTGGTTCGTGGCAGTCTATTTCACGCCGTCGTTGGGCTACATAATCTTGAAGCAGCGCCGCCATGCCGGCGAGCATCACGACGTGTTTGACACGCGCTTCTACCGCCGCCTTAGGTCAACCATTGGTTGGGCGGTGCGCCACCGCATTATGGTGCTCGCGCTGACGCTGGCGACGTTCGCCGCCAGCCTGTGGTCGTTCCAGTTCATTCCGCAGAATTTCTTCCCGCAGTCCGAACGCCCGGAAATCCTCGTCGACCTATGGCTGCCCGAAGGCACCTCGATCAAGGAGGTCGAGAAAGAGGCCACGGCGCTCGAAGCCAGGATGATGGACGATCCCGACAAGAAGTTCATCGCCACCTATATCGGCGAGGGTGCGCCGCGCTTCTTCCTGCCGCTCGACCAGCAGCTTGCAAACCCGAATTTCGCACAGCTTCTGGTCATGGCCAATGACGAGCCGGCGCGCGAAAGATTGATCGTCAAGCTGCGTACCATTCTCGCCGAGGATTTCCCGGCGATCCGCGCCAAGGTCGATAGATTGTTCCTCGGCCCGCCGACCGGCTGGCCGGTGCAGATGCGCGTAATGGGGCGGGATCGGCAGGAGGTGCGCCGCATCGCCGACGAGGTCAAGGCGCGCTTTGCAGCCGATCCGCTGCTTGGCGCCGTCCACGACGACTGGCTGGAGCCGGTGCCGGCGATGAAGCTGGCGATAGATCAGGACCGCGCGCGGGCGCTCGGCGTGACCTCGCAAGGCGTGCGCCAGATGCTGCAGGCCGCCATGTCGGGTGCGCCGCTGGACAGTTTCCGCGACGGCGAGGAAACGGTGTCGATCGTGGCGCGCGAGCCGGATGGCAACCGTTCGCTGCTATCGGCCGTCAACTCCGTCTATGTGCCGACCGACTTTGGCGGCTTCGTACCCGTCTCGCAAATCGCCAAGGTAGAGCCTGTCCTCGAACAGGGCATCGAATGGCGACGCGACCGGTTGCCGACAATCTCGGTGCGCGCGACGCTGCCGGACGGCGTGCAGTCGAACGACGTCGTCACAAGACTCTACGGCGAAATGGCGGATCTTCGCGCCGGCCTGCCCACCGGCTACAAGATCGAAGTTCAGGGCGGCGCCGAGGATTCGGCCGAGAGCCAGGCTTCGATCGCCGCCAAGGCGCCGATCATGCTAGTCGTCATCGTGCTGTTGCTGATGGTGCAACTCCAGCACTTCGGCAAGGCGATACTCGTACTGGCGACCGGCCCGCTCGCCATCATCGGCGCGGCGGTGGCGCTGTTGATCAGCGGCGCGCCGTTCGGCTTCGTCGCGATCCTCGGCGTTATCGCGCTGCTCGGCATCATCATGCGCAACTCGATCATCCTCGTCGACCAGATCGACCAGAATGTCACAGCGGGCATGGCGTACGCGGAAGCGATCATCGGGGCTGCCGTCAGTCGCTTCCGGCCGATCATGCTGACGGCGATGACAGCGGTGCTTGCTTTGATCCCGATCTCGCGCGGCGTATTCTGGGGACCCCTCGCCTATGCCATGATGGGCGGCATTCTTGTTGCGACGGTTTTGACCATCCTTGTCCTGCCCGCCGGCTATGCGCTGTTCTTCGGTCGCGAACCGAAGAACAGTTTGGCTGCAACGGAGAGCGAAACGCTCGAACCGGGTATCGCCGACGCCGGCCAAGCTCCCGCATTGGCTGCCGAATAGCGTCGGCTGTCACCCGGGGCCTATGCGTTTGCGCAGACGCTTGCATCGCGTAGTCAGAGATGGCCTGGCGCGTTGGCCTGCCCGCCTAGGCGTCGGAGAACGGGTTCGACGGCTTGAGGACATGAATTTCGTCACGGGCTACGGCGCAAGGATCGATCCCGCGCGATTAGGATACGGATTGACGGTCCTGATCCGGGCACGGCCCTTAGCCGGTGAAATGAACAATATGATCGAGGCATCCTGCCGTTCATTATCTTCGAGGTAATCGACTGCTCTCCCGTCCCTTGGCAGGATCAACGCCACCGACATTCCCGTCGGGATTCCACCGAAGCAATGAGGAGACCACAATGTCTGCCAGACCTACCACGGATGCAGCCAAGGCAGTGAATTCTGTCGCTGCCGCCACCCGGGCCGTTGTTCAGGAGTTCCTTGCTGCCAGGCTGGCCGGGGATACGAAGCGGCTCGTTGAGCTGTTCGCCGAGGAGGTTGACTGGCTGCTCGCCGAAAACCCCGCCGCTCCATGGATCCGCGCGCGGTCCAGCGCTGCCGAATGCGCGGTCCAATTCACCGAATTGATGCAGCATACCGTACCCGAGCATGCGCGCGCCTCCATCGACACTTTCCTGGTCGACGGTGCCGACGCTGTTCTGATGGGGCATGTGTCAGGGACTGTACGCGCGACGGAAAAATCCTTCGAGGGCCCGTTCGCGCTGCACCTCAGTGTCGTGGAGGGCCGGATCACCCGGCCACCGCCTCTACGAGAACAGCTTATCGATCGCCGAAGCCTGCACTTCGTGAGGCGCATACGTCCTTCATCCACGCAAATGCCTGATAGTTGAAACGTCACTACGGCTTGGCGGCCAGGCGGCGCAAGATCTCCCCGGTCTGCGCGTCGGCCGGGAAGAAGGTTTCGACCGCCAGTTCAGAAAGCGTGACGTCGAGCGGGGTGCCGAACACGGTGATCGTGCTGATGAAGGACAACACCTCGCCACTGATCCTGAGCCGCAGCGGCACGGCGATAGTGGCGGCCGCGTCGTAGGGCTGGCCATTGCCGCGCGGCCGGCCAGGATAGTCGGAGAGCTCCTTCTCGAGCGTTTCCAGCGCGGGATCGGCCGTAGCTTCGATCTGCATTCTCAGCCGCTCGATCAGATGAACGCGCCACTCATCGAGATTGGCGATGCGTGGCGCCAGCCCTTTCGGATGAAGGCTCAGCCGCAGCACGTTGACCGGAGGGTTGAGCAGCGCCGGCTCCTCCACGCCTTCGAGGAGCGGCGCAAGCGCACCGTTCGCCAGCACCATGTTCCAGCCCTTGTCGACGGCGATGGCCGGGTACGGCTCATGCCCCTTCAGCACCAGTTCGACTGCCGTCAGCGCTGGTCTGAGCGCCGGGTCGTCCAGTGGGCGCTCGCCATAGATCGGTGCGAAGCCGGCCGCCACCAGAATCCGGTTGCGCTGGCGCAGCGGCACTGAGAGCTGGTCGGCCAGCCGCAGCACCATATCGCGCGACGGCGCGGAGCGCCCGCTTTCCACAAAGCTCAGATGGCGCTGTGAAACTTGGGCCTCCAGCGCGAGGCTGAGCTGGCTCATGCGGCGGCGCAGCCGCCATTGCCTTATCAGCGTGCCCGCGCCCGCCTGCATGATGTTCATCGTCGTTTCTCCGGCTGCGGCTTCGATTATCAAAACCTACCCGTCGGAGGTCCGGTTTTCTATTACCTCGCGCGTAATCGCCAGCGACTGCTTTTGCGGTCATCTTTTCTTCTATCCGGTCCGCACCGCTTTGGAGTGGCCGGCCCAGTTTTAGCAACGGAGAAAGACTCATGACCGTTCCGATGACCTCCTTCCTGACGAGTACCCTGCGCATCGACGCCGCGGTTTCCGGCGCAGCCGCCCTGCTGATGGTGGCTGGGGCGGGTCTGCTTGGGCCGTTCCTTAGCCTGCCGGTCCCGCTGCTGTTCTGGGCGGGCGTGTTGCTCCTGCCCTTCGTGGCGCTGCTCGTCGCCGTGGCGCGGCGCAAACGCGCTTCCCGCGTCCTGCTCTTCGATATCGTGCTGTTGAACACGGCGTGGGTGATCGCCAGCTTCGCCATCCTCGTCGTCGGCGTCGTGGAGCCGAACATGCTGGGCGTTACCTTTATCGTCGTGCAGGCGCTGGCCGTCACGCTCTTCGTGTTGCTCCAGGTCTCGGCTCTACGTCAGGCGAGAAAGACGGTAGCCTGATCTAACCGCCAGGCTCTTGCAGCATCAACGCAAACTTCTTGTGGGCGGGATCTTGCAACGGATGGCCATGCAAATCCGCTGTTCTTGAGTGATCTCGACCTTTGCAACACCAGAGGGCCGCTTTATCCACTGCTGTTCCGAAAGCGGCCGTATTTCTTTCCATCCCAAGTCGGCCCCCTCGGCATACCAAGAGCCACTATGATCAGATTTCAGTCACCTCAGCCAGAGCGAGCGCGTCCTTAACACCCCGCGCCAAGATACCGAACGGTTTCTCGATCTTGGTGTGACTGAGTTAGATCTGCAGCGATCAGGCGATACTGGCGCGTGCTCATGGAACCTGAACGATTGATCCTGCTCGGGAGAGCAAGCCACCTACCGTTGCGCGCGCCGCTCAAGCCACGCGAGCCGGCTCGCGCGGGCATCTGACATCCGGGCAAACTGGACAGGTTGGCACCTCTTCTGTTGCACGACCATTCGCTCGCGTCCGAATTTCCGGACCGATAACCAGCGTGCCCGCCTTGATTTTCATGAGGTTGCAGCAGCGCAACATGCTGTCGATCGCGCGATCGAGCGACGCGCGATCGTGAATACGCCGCTCTCGATCGAGGAAGAAGCGGAACCACCTTGGGGAGCAAACGTGCCTAGGGGACATTTTCGAACTGTCAAAACGCGGCTTTTATTCCTCCGCGAAGCGCCAAAAATGGGTATTGCTGAACGAAAAGCCCGCCGCCTGGGATGAGACGGTGGGCTAGTTGCGACACGGATAGAGGGCTACCGCGTGCCTTATGCTCAAACATTCGAGCGCAAGCACGGCTTCTTCGGCCGCACATAAAGCGGCCGGGCACCGCCCCCCTGGTCAGTCGAGGATATGGACGACTCTCCGGGTTTCCGGCTCGATTAGCACGGTGCGCCCATCCATGACGACATACTGATACCGGCCTTCCAGCGTGTTTTCGGCAAGTTCGCCGGGCTTGAAGATATCCGGTATAATCGCACCAACCACCAACTCGAAATTGGAAGGACGATCGACGACCACCGGGTTCGTTCTAACGTATTCTCGGACCACGGTTTCTTGTTCGGGGGTCACGATGACCGTCTGGGAAGCTGCTAGTGCGGTTCCCGCGAGTAGGATAGCGACGGCAAGGGTGCTTTTGAGAAACATCTCGAAATCTCCTGAGTTGACGTGCATCAACCGCTCGCGAGCGAAACGGTTCCCCCGCCTGGTATGGCCCTCAGAACTTCGTGAATGACGGGTGGCTAATTAGCCGGCCCCGCTCATCCGGCGTGCCAATTACGTTTGCGGCACCGAGCAACGAACGAAAAGCCCGCCCGGTTGAACTGAGCCGGGCCATTCTCGGTGAGAGTAGCACAAGAAACGGCCCCCGAACTGCAACTAGCGATGGTGGCTTATACCGCCCTTCACCCGCGAATTGCTTAGCCCTCTAGTACTTTTTCCATGGCGGCGCCGCGTCCGCGTTTGGTGATATGCGGTATCAATGTAGTGCT